>DAOWMA010000213.1 GCA_030643345.1 Spirochaetaceae bacterium | reverse complement strand
TGTCAACTGCATCAGGAGCTACAATGGAGCCGCCAACTGATAAAACTTTGATATTTTCCATGTCTATTATGATAACTGGTAATACATGGTATTGCAACCTGATTACAAATGGATTACATTTAATTGTGAGGTTTTTATGGATGAAAATCGCTACTATAAACGTGTAAATTTTCATGTAAATGCAGCTGCAGGAATTGATAATATTCTATATACAGGAAACCTTTATGATATCTCTCTAAGGGGTGCTCTTATAAAGATGAACAAGGAACCCGGAGAATATTCAGGTAAAACATGCACTGCAATACTCAAACTACTAAATTCCAATATTACTCTGGAATTTGAATCCCAAATAGTACATCAGCAAAATGAGTTTTTAGGTTTTAAGTTTGAAGGAACAGATGTTGATTCTATTACCCATCTAAGAAGACTACTTGTACTAAACACAGGTGATGAAGATGGAACCGACAGAGAATTTATTTCATGGCTTAATGATAATTAGAAATTAATGTTAATTATTAAAGAGGTAAATCCATGGGTATAGCCACTATACAGGAACTTGTCAGGGCAAGTGCTCTGCTTACAACTGATCAAAGCCGTGCTTCCCTCATTTCCATTCTGGTCGAACAGGCCCAGGACATCAGTAAGTCTGATGTAGGTGTACTTTATGCCTATTCCGTTGATATGAAACGGGTTCCCTTAAAAATGATCTTTAAACGGGGGAAATATGAAATCCAGTCATCCTTTTCTCCGGAATCAAGTCTGGTGCAATTTATGGAAGACTGTGGAGAAGCTTTGATTGTTCATAACAGGGAAGACCAGTTTTTCAGGGAAAGTCTATTAAATGCAGCAATGAACAGTGCAATTGTACTCCCTCTTAATACAGCAAAAAGAAAAATTGGGATACTGATTCTTAATTCCAGAAAAAGAGATTATTACGGGAAAAACAGACTGCACTTTCTGGATGCCTTCACAAAGCTCTCCGGTGGAATGGTCCATAATGTTGAATTATTTCAGGAAGTTAAACAGAAACTGAAAGAAATTGAATCTCTCCAAAGATACCAGGAAAGTATCTTCAGCTCTATGACTAATTTACTGATTACCACTGACGAAAAAGGGAATATCCATTACTTTAATCAGGCAGCTGCTGAAAGACTTGGAATGGACCAGGATATTATTGGAAAAGATTTCGAGGCTTTCTTTAAAAAACCACTCAATAAAAAAATCTTAAAAGAAATAACATCTACAGCAGACTCCCACACAGAAATTCTTGGGCTTGAAGGTATATACAGAGGGGAAGACAGGGAAATGGATTTTTCCCTGGACATCTCCCCCCTAAAAGGGCGTTTAGGGAAACATGAAGGCCTGACTCTCCTTTTTACAGATCAATCCAGAGAGCAGGAATTAAAACAGAAGGCGAATATGGCAGTGGAGGAAAGGAGAATAGTTAAAGACATGTTCGCAAGGTACATGTCCGCAGATGTACTTAAAAATCTTATGGAATCTCCTGAACTTGTACAGTTAGGGGGCAGCAAAAAAGATGCAACTGTGTTCTTTGCGGATATCAGGGGTTATACCTCATTCAGTGAGGGTCAGGAACCTGAGTATATTATTGAAATTTTAAACGAATACTTTAGTGAGGCAGTAGAAATAGTTATTAAATATAACGGTTATATAGATAAATTCATTGGAGACTGTATTATGGCAGCATGGGGCGTACCAGTTGTAAACGCGGATAAAGATGCGCTTTCAGGTGTTGGGTGCGCTGTTGAAATTCAGGAACTGGTAAAATCTAAAAGCCGTAAATTCTTCCATGGAAAAGCAGAGGACCTGAAGGTAGGGATAGGAATGCACAGCGGTCCCCTGATTTCAGGAAATCTGGGAAGCTCCCGAAGGATGGATTACTCAGTTATCGGTGATACTGTAAATATAGCTGCCAGACTCGAAGGAGTTGCAGGTCCTGGTGAGGTAATAATTACTCAGCAAACCAGAGATCTTATAGGTGATCATTTCAAATTAAAGGAATTAAAACCAGTAAAGGTAAAAGGTAAAGATAAACCATTGCATATTTTTAGTGTACTAAAACATGTAAGTTAAAATAGATAAAAGGAGATAACCATGGAAAAGCTTATAACTCTAATAAATGGGATTCCTTTGTGGATTCTTATAGCAGGAGGTTTATTTGCAGCTGCAGTAATTGCAGTTCTTATTATCTCTATAATATACAGGAAAAAGATTCAAAATTTTATTAAGTATCTTGAAGAAGCCGTTGAAAATGATAATTTTTCAAACGAACTTTATTCTCCTGCATTTATCAGGAGACATTCTAAAAAAGTGGAAAACTTTGCCGACCGGACAGATAGTAGAATTATTAAGCTTACCAGTCTTGATGCACAGTGGCTGCAGCAATTGCAGGAAAAACCTAAAGACAAAAATGTAAAAAGAATACTGAAGCATATCCCGAAACAGGGGCTATTCTCCTGTTTTCTGGCCGCTCAGAAAAAACCTTCTATTACAAAATTGCTCCTTGAATATATGGGGACAGAACCTGGAAGTCTCAGGCAGTTACCTTTAAGCGGAGGAGGAGAACCATTTGACGGCAAATCTGCAAAACTTATGTTTGATAAACGAATGGATGAGATAAGAGAAATGGCAGGAGACCCTGAATGGTCTGTTCGGTATTTTTCAATAAAGCTCCTTCTTAATGAAGAATCGGATAGATCTAAAAGGGTAATACTTGAAGCATTTTCTGATCCTCACCCTCTGGTAAGAAAATCTGTCATAGAGGAATGTATTATTGACGACAGAGTAAAAATATATGATTTGCTAAGAGAACATCTTCTGGATGATCCCAGCTTTGAAGTCAGGGAATCTGCCTACAAAAGGATAACTACAGATTTTAAAGACATTCACAGAATCGATTATTCCTCTCTGACTGCTGTACAATCTCTGCATTCACTTGAATTCCTTGATCCTAATCTTGAAAATGATATTGATGCAGCACTAAACTTCCTTGAAGGGGATGATCTGGAATTGAGATTTCCTTCAGCAATGTTTCTGCAGAAAACAAAAACCCTTGGTAAAATGTTGAAAAAAGTCAGCTTTGAGGACACAAAAAATCTGAAGCGAACAACAAAACTCCTTACTAATGCTGCGGAAGTAAAGATTACAGGATTTCTTGGTGAGGGAATATATTCACCGGCAGCCCTTTTTACAGCCCTTCTACTTCTAAAAGAAACAGGTGAAAGAAAATATATATCAGATTATGCATTAAAGGTTTTTGAAAATAATTTTAAATATGATGAAAAGATATGGCAGAGTGCAGTTGACAGTATCAGAGAACGGGGAAATGAAGATGCTGTTATAATTTTACTCAAAGAACTAAAAAAAGTTAAATATAATGACAGACAAGCAGTTTATATACTCAAAAACCTCCCTCCTGATATTGAATTTTTAAGTTTTGATATTCTAATGTACCTCCTGAAAGATGACAACTTTACATCAAGAAAAGCCCTTATTGATACAGTTTCTATGATGCCGGAAGATACTGTACTTCCGGAACTTTTCAGAATACTTAAAGCCGGACGGGCCGTATTCTCGCACAAAGTACGTATTACAGCTCTACAAATCCTGGCCAGTTATAAATTGCCTTACTGCCTGCAGCCGATTATTGAGCAGCTGCCAACTCTTCCGATTGCCGAAGCAAAGGAATTTTCCGCTCTGCTGACTGACTTTGCAGGAGAAACATTTGATAACAGAGTGCTCAGGTTATTAAAACAGCCTGATGGGAAAGTAAGAGCAGCGATCATTGCAAGTCTCCCGGGAACCAGAAAGAAGGAATTCCTCAAACCAATAAAAGAGGCTTTATCTGATGCTGATCCGGATGTAAGGATTGCCGGTATTTGGGCCCTTGCAGATTATAAAGATAGTAAAATACTCAACCAGAGTTTTGATATGCTCCGGGACCCTGTTGAAAGAGTAAGAGTTGCAGCAGCCGAGGCACTGGCGATTTTTGGTAATCCGGATAAATTAAATAACTTTACAGAGCTGTTAAAAGATGGAAATGAGGTCATCGAAGTTAAGAAATCAGCTATAATCGGCTTGAGTAAATCAGATCAAAATAAAGCTGTCGATATTCTGGTAGAACTAATTGATGGGAACGAAGAGCTGGAGGAGGAAGCAATAAATGCCCTTGCTGTAAAGCCATCAAAAAAGGCCCTGACAAGAATTATCGAAAATATGAAAGATGCCTCCCCTGTTCTCCGGGATAAAATTATGAAAGTGTTTAAGTTAATGGGAGAATCAGGAGAAGAAGCATTAAAAAAACTTCTCGCAGAAGATATTTCTTCTCTTAAGGAATCTATTACAGGGATTCTTGAAACAACAGGTTATGTGGAACATGTAATTAGGAAATTATCCCACAGAGATCCTCGTATAAGACGATCTGCCGCAGAATTTCTCTCTATGATGGGAACCAGATCTGCATTTAGGGGAATAGTACTCGCAGCCAGAGACCCCGATCAGGATGTACGGATACAGGTTACAAGGGCCCTCGAAAAACTTAACAGCAAATCAGGTGAAGAAATTCTGGAATCTCTTAAAAGTGATCCGGACAAACGGGTAAGAAAATTTACAATGTGGGCAATGGCAAGAACAAAAGCGAAGTCTATCGAAGATTAGACGAAGAGACGCACGACCGTGCGTCTTTACCGTAC
>DAOWMA010000275.1 GCA_030643345.1 Spirochaetaceae bacterium | reverse complement strand
GTTGTCTTCGATCCAACGTACGGATGCTGCAAAGGAAAACCAGTTCCTGACATCAGTAACCTTTTGAGTCCATTTTTTATCAAGATCCGAGGTGCCCTCTCTGCCTTTAAAACGGTTTACAATAGATTTAACCTGCAGAAATTTTTCCTCTGTATACTGCTCATTATCTGCTCCGGTTAAACTCCCCTCAGTACATGATTTAAGTTCCTGCCGAAAACCCCTGATATCTGAATCATTAGAGGGAAGGGTTTCAAGTTTAATATATTGGCCCTTATTATATTCAATAGCTGACATAGATTTGTTAATATGAGCTACACGTTCTTCTATCTGCCTGAACTCACCAAGGTTCCTGCAGCAGATATAATCAAACCGTCTGTGCAGCTGCTCCCCGAGCCATTCTTTATGGGGGGAATCAGGCTTTACCCTAAGCTTTGAGGGAAGAACATTGGTGTCATTATCATATATAAACCTTGAATCACCTTCTGTAACTTTATAATAAACAAGGCGTCCCCTAAGATGGGTCCTGTCGACCCACTCTGAAACCTCTTTGTAATAAACATCCGGAACAAGAAGTGAGAGGGCAAAACTATGGAGGACTCTCTTTACAGCTCCTTCCCAGCTGCTTTCCTCTTCTGCAACCATAATAAGTTCACCTGCAAAAGGGAGGTCCTCTTTGGAAAGACCAACAGCCATACATAGATTATCCCTTATTTGTATCTGCTTTAAACTGATATTGCTTCTTCTTTTTTTCAACGATTCAACTTCGTCAAAAATCAGACGGTGCTCATCTTTCAGTCCCTTAATAAGGACCTCCTGCTCTGTCCTGTTGTTCTGAAACTCAGAGATTTTCGACCGTATATCTTCAAGTCTGTTCTTTGCATGTGTACGGTTATCAACAAAACCACTCTCATCTTTAATTTTGGGAAGTTCAAGTGACTTGCATAGATCCTGATAGTCTTCAAATTTTGAAAGCCGCTTTGCTTTCTCGTTCTCTGAAGATTTTTTTTCATTTTTCAGAGATTCCAGCCTGTCACCACCATTTTCAGCTATGGCCTGTCTAAGCTCATCCCTCTCCTTATACAGCAATTCCTTTTTTGAAGAAACTCCACCTTCCTTTATCTGCTGTTTACTAATTATACCATTCTGTTTTTCAATCCGTTTTAATAGCAGAGAAGCCTTTACAGATGCAAAATAAGGGTTTAAACCATCCCTGGAAAACCGCATCTTTACACGGTCCTTTTCATATTTATCGAGTTTTGCCATCTTTTCAGAGAGTGGGGTCAGTCTTTCAATTTGTAACCTGGCCTTTATAATAGCTTCATGGGACCGGTTAAGATCTTCAAAATGATTGATAAGCTCTTCAATACGTGGAGCAGTATTAAATGCCTCAAGCATGTGTTCACGAACAAAACCGGTCAGATTCCCTACAGATTTGAGGGACACAGTTTGGTGAAAAAGTTCCAAAGCCTGATCGCTCTTTAGTCCAAACCGCCTCCGAAAGGCTGCTCCATAGGGAGGGAAGGTATCGAAAGGGGGTTCAATATGTTCGAGGGTTTTGAGTTTCTTTTTAAGACCTGATATATCCGCTGTAGGGCTTTCTCGGCAGGTGGAGTAAGATCGTAATGGGGTTCATCGGAACCCTGAGGATAAAATTTCCTTAACCAGCCCCTGTCATTTTGTGCTCAGTCATCCAGGTAATCACCTGAACTACGGGGGAATTCCTGTTCCGCCCCTGCTTCAGATAGATAATAAATATAATCTTCGAGTCTCATGGAAAGTTCTGCTTCTTCTATGCTTCGTTGATTTGTTTCCCGAAAGACAGAGTCGAGAAAACCTGCTACAAGAGGACAATTTTCAACTGTCATCAAACGCCAGACAGGGTGGGTTTTATGCAAAAGTTTTAAATAAAAATAATCCAAAGGCATAGGCTGATTTTATCTTCTTTTAGCAGATGGGAAAAGGGGGGAGTGTATAGGGTAAACGCATCTAAATATGCCAAATATCCAGTACAATTCTAAACATCGGTAACAAACTTCTCAATGCGATCTATAATAACTGATGCCATACTTGGAGCAAATACCAAATCATCATGACGACAAGTTCCAGGAACAAACATTTCAGCTCCAATAACCCTGGCAAATTCTTCGGTTTGATTAAAGGGTATAAGTTTGTCCTTTTTAGAAGCAATAAACAGCGACTTCATAGGGAGTTTTTCAGTTAGAATATCAGTATGAAACCACCTCCTGGTTAATACACCCGGGAGAAGGTTTTCATTTTCTTTAACAGCCTGTTCCCAGACCATTTTCTGAACACTTTTTGGTGTAAGGTTTGAAAAAAACTGAGGCATTGTTATAAAATCAGGAAGAAGCCAGTCATGACGCAGCAGCCATAATTGGAATTTAATTGCAGAATTGCTTAATCCGGTATCCCCGTATGGAGAAGCCATGATTATAAGTTTATTTACAATTTCAGGGCCAAGTTCATTTGCAGCAAGAGCGGAGAGTATTCCCCCTAGAGAATGCCCAAGCACAACAAGAGAACCTGAATTACCGATTTGTTTATAAGCATCCTGTATACATTTTTTTGCACTTGAAACAGCAGTATCAATATTCGAAAAATCAAGATCAGGAGCAAGCATAGAACTGAAAACATCTTTCAGTTTACTTTGTAAAAAGGGTTCCCAGAAAAACCCTCTTACACCGTAGCCATGAAGCATAATAAGAGTTGGCTTTGTTAATAAAGTACTTTTATCTGAATCTTCTTTTGAATCCATGAGCTGTTTATCCTTACTGTATTCATTTGCATATAATAATATCAACTCTTATCAGATTAAACAACCAAATTAAGATGGTTGTCCAGGATTATGGGTCCATTACACTACTCAGTTTATTAACATATCTTTCATCCGGTTTTGAAGCTGTAAATTCTGATATTTGATGGTATCCAGGACAATTTTCTGCAATGATCAATACAAAACCATTGACATCATGAACATATGAGCATATATTCATATGTATAGTTTAATGAATAGGAGAGAAAATTGACAAAATTTGAGATTAAAGATGAAGATTATTTTGAACTGGCAGATTTTTTCTCTGCTTTTTCCGACTCAACCCGGTTAAAAATACTGGTAAATCTGCTGAAGGGGGAAAAAACTGTTACAGAAATTTGTAATTTAACAGGAATCTCCCAAAGTGCTATAAGCCACCAGTTAACTAAACTAAGAATAATGAAACTGGTAAAAGGGACTAAATCAGGGAAATTCACTTATTACACACTGGATGATGAGCATATAGAAACAATTATCAATTATTCTCTTGCTCACATAATGGAACTATAGGGAGCCATAAAATGGCAACAACATATACTTTACATACGAATAATTTAAGCTGTGCGTCCTGTGCGGTAAAAATAGAAGATGATCTAAAATCACTGGATTCTGTAAAGGATGCCAGTGTTAATGTTATTAGTGGAACTGCAACAATTATTGCAGATTGTAATATCACAAATCAGGTTAATGAAGTAGTCAAAAAGCATGAACCTGATGTCACTTTTACCGAAACAAAACAGATTGAAGAACCAAAGTTCCCAGGATATCTTGTATGGATTTCGGTACTTTTTATCTCTTCTATGATAATTAGCAGAGTTTATATTATTGAAAGACTAACACTTCTTTATACGGTTTTTTATCTTGGAGTTTATATTGTAACCGGTAACCAGGTTATTCGTGCCTTTTTCCAAAATCTGAAAAAAAGAGATTTTCTTGATGAGAACTTCCTTATGTTTATAGCAACTGCAGGGGCTATCGCTATTGGTGCATATGAAGAAGCAGCAGGTGTTATGCTTTTCTACAGTCTTGGAGAAGC
>DAOWMA010000335.1 GCA_030643345.1 Spirochaetaceae bacterium | reverse complement strand
TATTGAAGAAAAATCTTCAGTAAGGCTTCTTCAGGATATACTTCCAATTGGAGAATTAACACAAAGAATCTATCCTGGTCAAATAGATGATGTGTCCGGTTTAAAACAAATATTCAGAACAAATTTCGGTTATAAAAGTTTTCGTACCTCTATGACAAAGGTTGATAACGGATGGATCCCGGACTTTAGTAATAGGTATTTTACTGAGGATATTCCGTTTGGACTCTGTATATATAAGGGAATAGCTGAGATCCTTGGATTGGAAACACCCATGACAGATATAATAATAAACTGGGCACAAAAACATATGGGAAAAGAATATCTGGTAAATGGAAAATTAGATGGAAAGGATGTTCAGGAAACTAATGCCCCTCAACGTTTTGGGATTAATAACATAGATGATTTAGTCGATATTTCACGATTGTAATTTTAATTTTCGGCTGGCTTTGTACTGTCCCTGTTTACCAGAACTCAATATAAATGTTAGTATATCTGTATGAAGGTTGAAAAAGTTGAAACAGTATTACTAGGGACAATAACTCTTGTTCTGCTGGGAGCAGTGATGAAACTGGCGGCAGGTGTCATGCTTCCAATGGTTATTGCAGGAATTCTGGCAGTTACTTTAAGTCCTTTAATTAATATTCTTCATAAAATACATATTCCCAGAAATCTTTCTGTTGTAATTGTAATTGCAGTTGTTTTCGGGGTAGTTTTCCTGATTATTCTTTTTATTCAGTCAAGCATTGCTGCTTTTATAGCTGAATATCCTAAGTATGCAGCAAAATTTTCAGTTTTAAATAGTGAACTTATTGGTTTTATACAGAATAAGACTGGGATATCATACGATTTTTTCGATCAGATAGAGTGGTCAGGTACTCTTCTCCGGTATCTGGGGAGTTTTTCCAGTTCAATTGTGAGTTTTGCAAGTTCCGGGCTTTTGATTATGATTTTTCTTATTTTTATGCTTCTGGAAAATCCCTTTGCACCCAGGAAAATGATTTTAGCCTTTGAGACTGATACTGGAATACGGATAAGCAGAATCTTAAATCGAATAACAGGTCAGGTTGTAAAGTATCTTAATCTTAAGTTTATTATAAGCACAGGTACGGGAATCATTGTATGGCTGTCTTTGTCAATTATCGGTCTGGATTTTGCTCCCATGTGGGGGGTGTTTGCTTTTTTGTTGAATTTCATTCCAAGCATTGGTTCAGCAATCGTTATGATCATTACAATCCTTATGGGTATTATACAGTTCTATCCTGAACCCGGAAGAATAATTGCTGTTATTGTTTCTATGGTTGGAATTCAGATGATTATAGGGAATTTTATAGATCCGAGATTACAGGCAAGCAGATTGGATATAAGCCCGATAGTTATCCTTTTTTCCCTTGTTTTATGGGGATGGATATGGGGTGTAGTCGGGATGTTTCTGGCAGTTCCCCTTACTGTAATTGTTCAGATTGTGTGTCAGAATATTCCATTTCTCTATCCTGTTAGTATTATTATTGGCAGTGGAAGAAAAATTGAGCATATTAAAGATGAAAAAAGTAATGAAGGTGAAGAGGATAAATAATTAATCATACAAGAAGGAAATAAATGGATCGTAAACGTATACTTACAGGGGACAGACCCACTGGAAAACTGCATCTTGGACATTATGTCGGATCTTTGGCAAACAGAGTTAAACTACAGGATGAGTATAATTGTTTTTTTATAATTGCAGATTTACATATGCTTACAACTAAACCCACTAAAGAGGATGTACTAAACATAGCAGGTAATGCAAGGGAAATGATTCTTGATTATCTGGCCTGTGGTATAGATCCTGAAAAGTCTACGATCTATCTCCAGTCAGCAGTACATGAAGTTTATGAAATGAATCTAATATTCGAAAATCTTATTACTGTTCCAAGGCTGCAGCGGATTCCCAGTCTTAAAGATATGGTCAAATCAGCAAATCTTAATGAGATGCCTCTGGGACTTCTGGGATATCCGGTACTTCAGGCAGCCGATATACTAATGCCCAGGGCTAATTTAGTACCGGTTGGGAAAGATAACGAAGCCCATGTTGAACTGACAAGAGAGATTGCACGGCGATTTAATACAATGTACGGTGAAGTTTTCCCGATACCCGATGTTATGATTGGTGATGTCCCCACACTGGTTGGGACCGACGGTGATGCAAAGATGTCAAAATCCCTGAACAATGCTATCTATATTTCAGATGATTACAAAACAGTTATTAAAAAAGTAAATGGAATGTATACCGATCCAAACAGGATAAGGGCGGATATTCCCGGCAAGGTAGAGGGAAATCCTGTATTTATCTATCATGATGTATTTAACACCAACAAAGCTGAAATAGAAGATCTTAAAGATCGATACAGGACAGGTAATGTAGGTGATGTTGAAGTTAAACAGAAATTGGCGGCAGCTATAAACGGTTTTCTCGATCCAATAAGAGAAAGAAGAACTGAGTTTGAAAATAGAAGTGGTTTTGTAGATGAGGTTATCTACAATGGAACCATGGTTATGCGTGAAGAAGCCCGACAGACCCTGGTCGCCATGAAAAAAGCCATGGGTCTTACAGGGGTCTGGAACAGTATAAGCAGAAAGGCGGAGAAAGCCAGAAAGAAGAGAGGGAAGGAGTAATGAAAAAATTATAATCAATTACCCAGCTGAAATGGGCTGTAATTGATCGTTTTAGAATGAATATTCCATTCTGATTTCCAGAAAATCATTATCCTGGAATTGCCCGAATAAAGTGTTCCGGCCTCCGTAAAAGAATGTATATTTCATGTTCAGCCATGTATCCTCAACAAGATTAATCCTGAACTGCGGTATAATCATAAAATCTTTATCTTCTATAGACCATGCTCCGTTAAGTTCTGCAGTAATCTTTCCATTATAGAAACTGTCTCTGAATCCACCTTCTATACGATGGGACAGGTATATTCCATCTGACTGGTATTCTATGTCTGAGGGGCTGATTTTATCGGATTCCAGCTGGATCTCTCCCAGCCCCCTGATATTTATTGATAGATTATGAACCAAAAGATCCCTGTCGAATCCGAACAGGTAAAGAATCCTGTTATTGTGTATCTTAGGATCATCACCTGACAAGTCAGCTGTAAGGTAGTACGCTGCTTCTGAGCGTATATTGAATCCTAAAATAACAAAAGCTGTCTCTAAACCAAAGAGATGGACCCTGTCCCATGAAATTTTGAAATTATC
>DAOWMA010000036.1 GCA_030643345.1 Spirochaetaceae bacterium | reverse complement strand
GTGTGGATTGGATTACTTTTTCTTTTTTGGGTTGCGATTGTGTGGATAGGAGATTTTTCTCCTCTTATATTACCCTCACCGGCACAGGTTATTAAGGCCCTCTTCTCAGGGTTTTCCGAAGGTCTGCTTGGCAGACAGGTTATTATTTCTTTGGTCCTTGTTTTTGCAGGAATGTGTGTGGGGACAGTAATTGCCTTTTTTTTTCTTTTTTTAGCTGTTTCTTCCGGAATGGGGGAGAGTCTTGTAACTACCCTGACAGCAGTTTTTCATCCTCTTGCGGGCATTGCTCTTCTGCCGGTTATTATTCTGTGGCTTGGCACAGGTGCCATATCCATTATCTTCATAATTATCCATTCCGTAGTATGGCCTATGGTTACAAATCTTATTGCAGGGTACAGGACTATTCCTGGACCCTACAGGATTGTTGGCAGAAATTATGAACTCAAGCCTTTTGAAATGTTTTTAAAGATAACAATTCCAGGTTCCTTCCCCTATATTTTTGCTGGTTTAAAGATATCCTGGGCAAGGGCCTGGAGGGCTTTAATAAGTGCAGAGATGATTTTCGGAGCAGTTTTTGACAGCGGCGGAGTAGGCTGGTTTATATTCAGCAGGCGGGTATTTATGGATACTCCCGGGATGTTTGCAGGAATTGTTGTAGTTATTATTATAGGTATTCTTGTAGAAGATCTTATTTTTGGAATAATAGAAACAAGGACTGTTCGGCGATGGGGTATATCAGTATGAAAGGACATGCAGATATTTTACTTTCACTGAATAATATTTCCAAAAGCTATGTTAGTCCTAATTCAAATATTAAAGTATTAAAAAATATTTCCCTGGATGTTAAAAAAGGAGAGTTTGTATCTGTTCTTGGACCCTCCGGCTGCGGTAAATCTACACTGTTAAAAATCTGTTCCTCCATGATCTCTCAGGATTCGGGATTAGTCAGTGTTTCCGGATTAACTGTCAATTCTCCCGATAAAAACAGAATCCTTATGCTTCAGGATGATAATCAGCTGTTTCCCTGGCTGACAGTGGAAAAAAATGTTGCCTTTTCTATTGCCACTTCCGGTTTAGTAAGAAAAGAAAGTGATCTTCAAAATCTCCTTGATATGTCGGGACTGACAAACTATTCAAAATACTATCCTCATCAGTTGTCCGGGGGCATGAAAAAAAGGACAGCTCTGGCAAGAGCATTGGCCGGTAATCCTGAGATCCTGCTAATGGATGAGCCCTTTGGAAGTTTAGACGCAAAGATTAAAGTAAGACTTCAGGATTTTCTCCTTACGATTTGGGGAAAATATAAAATGACCATCCTTTTTGTAACCCACGATATCAATGAAGCCATCCGACTTGGTCAGCGAATTATAATAATGAACGATTCCGGTGATATCATTTGTGATGAAAGAAATACTGTGCAAAGCAGCACCCTGTCCGAAGATGATTTTTTTATGGTGTATCGGAAGTACTATACATTACTGACCGGTTCAGGGGTGGTTTAATCTTAACGATATTTTAATGTTATTATTTTGGGCCTTAACGCGTTGGGTAAGAAAATGTATTTCCGGGTGGGGCAATTACAGGTGCTGGTTTATAGTGGAAAAAGAAAATTTCGGGTGTAGAGATATATATAAAAAGAGGTTATAATGAGGATCAGGCTGGTCGGGACTTCGTCCCTGCTCGCCTATGCAACCAAAGGAGATAATAATGCAGATTCGTGTTGTAATTGAATATGACAAAGAGGTGGATAGCTACAGTGCATATTGTCCTGAACTTCCAGGCTGTACTTCCTGCGGTGAAACAGAAAACGAAGCCATGAATAATATAAAGGAAGCCATTGAACTCTATTTGGATCCTGATGAAATCAGTTTAACTCCATCTGCTAAAGTTTATAAGATTGCTATTTAGTGTCTCCCAGGTTGTTTAAATAGATTTATTTTTAAAAGAGTTGATTAGGAAAGTGAAGGTATCTATGAAGAAATATGATTTTAAAACATGTCCTCTGTGTAAAGCTCCTCTGGTTAGAGAAACACGAAATGTAAATGTGGTATACAAAGACAAAACGTTCAGTTATCTGCAACCCAGGCTTTCCAAAGAGTTAGCTCTGCTGGAAGGTGGTGTTCATAAGTAAGGTGCTGGATAAAAAGATGGTTCCGGATATTAGGTTTCCAGGCTTTGAGGGGGAGTGGGAAGAGAAGAGTCTGAAAAATGTTTTAAACCTAACTCCCCGTCCTTTCAAAATGAAAGATGCTGGTGAATATTCTCTAGTTACAGTAAAGCGGCGCTTTGGTGGTGTTGTAAGTCGGGGTAAATATTTTGGCCGGGATATTAAGGTAAAATCACAGTTTATTTTATGGCAAAATGATTTTCTTATTTCAAAAAGGCAAATATCTCATAAAGCTTTTGGTATTGTTCCGCAAGAATTAGATGGCTCTATTGTTTCCAATGAATATTCAGTTTTCATTCCCCAGGATAATCTGGATATAGTCTATTTTAATCATTTTTGCCGTCGACCATCAGTCTCCTATACCTTTTTCCTTTCCAGTATTGGGGTTCATATAGAAAAAATGTTATTTCATGTAGATGACTGGTTAAAAAGGATTATACTGTTAAGACAATTCATAACAGCCAGTATGATGAAATTTTGGAAGAGCCGCAGGAGTATATTGAGGAGAGGATTTTGGGGAAGCACTCATGAATAACGCACTAATAAGAACTAATCCCCACAGCTAAAGATTACAAAAATACCACAATTCCTCTAATATATTTTATATTGATGAACCCTGCATCAATCATGGAAAGAACCAGACTGAAATAGCAGTTATAAATGAATTAATAAAGTAATTAAGGAGGGAATAAAATTGGATTCGGTAGTCAATCAGATAACCATGTACGAAACTGCAGACGGCAAAGTTCGGATAGAGGTCCGTTTTGAAAACGAAAACCTATGGCTTTCACAAAAATTGATGGCAGAATTTTTTAATTGTTCCACAGATAATATCTCTCTTCATCTTAAAAATATATTCAAAGTCGGTGAGCTGAATAGAAATTCAGTTACCGAGGAATACTCGGTAACTGCCGCAGACGGTAAAAACTACCGCACTAAATTTTATGGCCTTGAAGCAATTATCGCTGTCGGATATAGAGTCAACTCCACCAGGGGTAGCCAGTTCCGAATATGGGCCACAAACATCTTAAAGGAATACATCATTAAAGGCTTTGCTATGGATGATGAAAGACTCAAACAGGCAGATAAATGGAACTACTTTGATGAGTGGCTGGAACGGATTCGGGATATTCGGGCTTCTGAAAAAAGATTCTATCAGAAAATACGTGATATATATGCTACCGCCGTTGATTACGATAAAACCAGCGAACAGGCGCAAATCTTTTTTAAAAAAGTGCAGAATATAATGCTCTGGACTGTAACCGGGAAAACTGCCGCAGAGATAATAGTCGGGCGAAGTGATCCCGATAAAGCCAATATGGGGTTCACATCGTGGAAAGGATCAATAGTAAGAAAAACAGGATGTTTCCATAGCTAAAAACTACCTGAATCAGGAAGAGATCCAGGATCTTAATGAAATTGTAACCATGTATCTCGATTATGCCGAAAGACAGGCCCGGCAACGGAAAACTGTAAATATGGCACAGTGGGCTGAAAAGCTGGATGCTTTTTTGGAATTTAACGAGCAGGAACTGCTTACTCATGCGGGAAAAGTTAAGGCAGAAGTAGCCAAATACACTTCCGAAACACGCTACGAAGAGTTTGACCAAAAGAGAAAGAAACAAGAGGCCATTGAGGCTGATAATGAGGATATAAAAGTACTGGAAGAGTTTGAAAGAAAGTTGAATAGTGCTGTTCCAGGCCAGAACAAAGGAAAGCACAGACTGGGAGATGATGAACAAGCTATGCGAACAGAATCCGGATTTTGAATCCTTCATTGATGATATTACAAAGGATTATACTGTTAAGACAATTCATAAAAGCCAGTATGATAAGATTCTGGATGAGTCTCAGAAATCCAGACTATCAAGATAGTTTTAAATTGATTTTATACCGGTTACACCACCCGTTCTTAATGAGCTTAAAATATCTCTCTTTATCATTAGTGATATATTCCTGGACTTCCGAATAAGCTCAAAGATAAGCTTCATATCTACATGTGAAAGACACCCAATATATTCAATTTTCTGACCAATCAAACTGGAATCTGTAATACTCTCAAGTCCAATATCTACATCCAGTATACAATCAGAAGGAAATCCATACTGTCCTGCAGAAATTTTAAAGAACAAACCATCTTGTCGGTAACCACCAGATGAATTATAGAAATGAAGTTGTGTTGTCGTAGTGAAAAGGTGAAACATAACAGGTTGTAAACCGAATGCTGTTTTACCGAAATATATAAAATACCTGTTTTTTAATATTCCATCTTTCTGAAAAGGGAAATTGATCCACTTAAATATCGTTCCGACCGGGCGTGTGTTCAACAAGCTGCAAACCCCTATGAACCCAAAATGATTCTTCTTTGAGAGTTAAATCACAGGCTTCCTTTTCTGATATATCATCAAACTCATCAATATAATCCATTGGAACCCTCCGGGCTGTTCCTCGGTTTTCCCATGCAATACGCCATGCAGTAATATCTGTATGCGTTCTATCGCATACATCATCAGTTTTCATTCCTTTGAAAATATAGTCATCAACAATCTGAACTAACTTTTTCTGTTCAAACTCAGAAAAATAGTCCATTTTAATATCAACAGTAGAAGTGAGATAGTGATTTCCGTCCTTATCTTCATTTATTATAAAAAAAGAAGATTCATACTCGTCTATATGGTCATACAGGAATACGGGGACAGGCCCTCTTTCAAGTGCTGCATATTCAATATCAAAAGCCGGTTTTCCTGTTTGATCGAGAATTAAAAAATCGAACAGTGCAATATACTTAAAAATGTATGTTTTATAAGCCTTGTTGCCTGTTATTTCTTCATGATGTCCTGCAAAGTAAGCAACTGCATTATCCAATCTCTCTTTACTATATGCAATCACATCAACTCTCCTTTATAAAGAATACTAACAATAATGTTAATAATAATAGCACAATGTACAAAAAATACAAGTTCATTATTATTCCAATTATTATTCAGAATATAGAGGAAAAGCCAGTGAGGGATAATTTTGTAAGAAGAAGCTGTATCTGTATAGATTTTCTGGTATAATAAGAAAAAATTATAAAAAATATCAGGAGAAATTGATGCAGAAGACCAAAGAAGTTTCTAATGGTTTGGATACATTACCGTTAGTATGAAAAAAATAGTCATAACATATTCACTTATCTGCCTTCTAATTCTTTATGTTATTGAACAGATATTAATGACCCCATATGTTATAAAGACAGTTATAAAAATTCCCATGTTTACATTGTTCCCATTTCTAATTCAACATTATTTTCTAAAATCTGAATTCTCTATAAAGATAAAAAAATATGAACAGAAAAATATACTTTTGTGGTCAGTGTCTGTTTTTCTTATTATCTTTGCAGCATCCTTTTCATTAAAGCCATTATTAGATGTAGAGGCAATTAGTTCAGATTTTAGCAACAGAATGATGTTGAGCAATCGGGGTATGATCCTGGCCGGGGTGTATACGACTTTTGTCAATTCATTTATAGAAGAATATTTTTTTAGAGAATTTATTTTTCGGAGTTTGCTGAAGCAGGGATGGCATAAACCTGCTTATATTATTTCTGCTGCAGCCTTTGCCGTTTATCATATAAGTATATTCCAGGCATGGTTCGGTATAGGTCTTATGATTCTTATGTTATCCGGTTTGTTTGCCGGAGGCTTAATCCTTGCATCTTTTGTGAAGAAAACAGAAAGTATACTGTCATCGTGGATTATTCATGTCAGTGTTGATCTTGCAATTATTATCTTTGGATTGTGGGTTCTTGGTCTATCGGGCTGATAACTTCTTTATACAAAACCCTGTAAATAGTAATATCCCCACCCCGCTTTCCCATGTAGCCGGTTATACGCATCCCAAAAACAGGTTCGTTCCAGGTAGCAATTTCTTCACATTCATTGTGCAGGAATTCCATCATATCTTCATACCAGGGATAGATATTCCCGTACATTGTGTTCCAAACCGGCCTTTCTTCAAAAATTATCTTAAGCTCATCTGAATAGACTATATATTCTATTTTGTGTTTTTTAATATAATCACTAAATCTAAATTCAGAATTGAGACTGGTTAAATCTCTATAAGAATAAAGGGTCTTATATGAGAAGGCAAATATACTGTTTATATTTGCAAGGGTTTTTGAGTTCTCAGGGATAGTATTCTTTATTTCCCGAATGTAATTATTATAATAAAATTCCATCCATGGTAGAATCTGGCTGGTAGTAAATACAGCAGAGCCTACAGCAAAGATAAGTGAAAAAAGAATAATTTTCTGCCTGGAACATATAGTTTTTATTAAAAAAAATAAAAGAAAGTAGCCTGGAATAAATATAAAGATAATAGAAGGGGGACTGTATTTGCCTATAATAAGAATACCTGTATTAATTCCCAGTACAAGAACCTGAATAGAGAGAATTGGTATTCTCTTTTTTGGTAGAACAAAAGCCACAGGAATTAAGGCCAGAAAAGCAGCAGCAAAGAGTACTAGCTGCGGGCGAATATCAGGGAGGTAATAGGTCCCCCCAATACGGGAAAACATTTTTCTGTAAAATCTTGGTAGTTTTAGAACTTTAATAATAAAGGGTTTTGTTACACCTACCCCTTCCCCAAAGTTTAGATAAGCCGAAATAAAGGTAGAATTCATTTTAAGACTTAATCCTATATAAACTATTCCGAAAGAAACAAGTATCAATATTAGAACTCCCAGATTAGAAAAAGAGGGATATTGGGGATTTTTAGTTATAGAATGAACAATTGATTGAAAAAGATAAAGAAAAATAAAACCAACAGCAATAATAAAAACATTGGGATGTATTCCAATGGAAAGACCAATTATAGATCCTATAATCAGATCTTTCTTAAAATGCCAGGCTTCTCCGGGTTTTATGAAAATATAAAGACATATAGAAAATATCAATAATATCAATATTTCCTGTCTGGCAAAATGGGAAATATATATAAATTGTATATCCAGCGCAATTAGCAGAATAAAAACAAAGGCAATAAGTTTATCATGAAAAAGATAAAGAAAAGATTTGAATAAAAAAAACAGTGTTATAAAACCAGCAATCAGAGAAAAAAATCGAACTGGAAAAAGGCTGAAACCAGTATTAATAAAAGGAATCTGTAACAAGTGAAAAATAGTCTTAACAGCATGAGGATTACGAACAATTTCATGAAAAAAGTCTTCCGTTGCGCCTATGTTTCTTTCAACTAATATTGATCTTGACAGAGATGCCAGCCATCCCTCATCTGAATGCATAAATGGAAAAAATGATAACGAAACCAGATTAAATGCAGCGTACAGCAAAATGACTGACAATAAAACAGGTTTTTTATTCATTTTCGGTAATTATACTTTAAAAAAATACCGCTGCCAATGGTTAGGCTGCATACCCGAGCAGCGAGCTTGCGAGCGACCAGGGTTGGACGCATCCCCGGGCAGCGGTAAGGAGTTATGAAAAAGATTTTTTATTTTGATGGAACAACCGGATATCCCTTGTTTGACCATCCTAATGGTGCATTTGTACCAACGCCCATCCCACCTTTCAATGAAACAGCATCGTATCCAAGTAATTTTAGTCCTGCTACAGTCTGTCCTGCAGTCTGACCTGAGTAACAGTAGATAATAATTTTTTTATCAGCAGGTAAAGATGCAAACATCTCATTCATACCTTTTCCCCATGGCATGCTGGTTGCAGTAGCAATATGACCTTTTGCATAGGCATCTGCTTTACGGACCGAAACAAAAACCACATCGGAATCTCCGGAATCGAGAATTTTCTTTGCATTTTCTTCACTTACAATATTGTTTGCAAATGGAGTCCCTTTAAGTGAAGCAAACTCTTCGTAGTAGGCTTTATATGCTGCATCAATTGCGGCATCAGTTTCCCATGTTTTTGATGTGTCCAGAGAATTAGCTTCAGTTTCAATAACTGGTCCAACACCTTCTACCTTTGATATTCCAAAGTTCCAGCCAAGGTTTATTGATCTTGCAGAAATACCAGCTGCATTAAGGAGCATTACTGCCTGACCGGCGGTCTGACCTGAATAACAGTTAATATAGACATCTTTGTCCCGGGGTATATATTTTAACTGATTGTAGAGCTCCATACCCCATGGTACATTTACGGCGCCCTTAAGATGCCCTTTTGCATAATCATCAGGTTTTCTTATATCCAGAAGGACCATATCTTCACCGGCTTTAACCATCTCTACAATATCTTTCTGGCTTATTTTATAGATGTGACCCGGCATATTTTCAAAATATCCGTTAACTGCATCTTCAAGTGTATTAACTGCAACTGTTACCTCTGCCGGTTCCGCTGCAGCCGGTGCTTCTTTCTGGCTGCATGAGATGAAAAGGCTTGATGAGAGTAACCCAATTGCTAGTAATGTAAGTAATAATTTTTTCATTTTCTTCTCCTATGTAAATAATTTTAAGAGTTATCAGATGAATCTATCTGAAAAACTCTTGTTTCAGGTTTAAAAACAGGGTTGGCAGGACTGGCCGACCATTCAACCCAGGCTCCGTCATATAATTTGAGATTTCGGTATCCTGCGTTATACAGAGCCAGGTATGTCTGTGCTCCTCTTATGGATGTCTTACAGAACATAATTATCGTATCGTTATAGTCTATATCTTCTTCCAAATATCGAATTTGGATTTGATTTGCCGGTTTATATGTCTGATCTGTAAAATTGTTGCCATTAAAATCGAGTAGAATAGATCCCGGAATGGTCCCCTCGTTGTATTCCTCCAGTGATCTGGTATCAATAATAACAGTATTAGTATCAGGTGTGTTAATCTGGTCCTTTATCTCTTTTTTTAGTGCCAGCATTTCAGTTCTTAATTCTGATGATTTAAATATACCTGCATCAATTTTTTTAACTGCTGTAGATACTGTCAGCCCTGTTTTTATCAGAGCATCCAGACCACCGCTTACTACTTTTACATTATCGTGTCCGTAGATTTTTAAAGTCCACCATAGTCTTGCACTGTCCATATTCTTATTGGAGTCATAAATAACGACAGTAGAGGTGTTTGAAATCCCTTTTTCTTTCATAACTTTTTCAAGTTGTTCCGGGGGGCACAGCATGTTAGGGTATGGAGTATTAACTACAATATTTGCTCGGGATACATTGACTGCACCGTCTATATGTCCTTTCTTGTAATCCATAGAGGACCGGGCATCTACCAATATGACATTATCTACACTGATCATACCAACAGCTTCTTTTGCAGCTATTATCTCTGTTTCCTTTTCTCCTGAAGTCTTTACTCCGCATCCTGCAAGAGTAAGAATAATCAGTAAGTATACAACAATTGATCTGATATTCATTGTCCTCTCCTTATAGCAGCGATTTCAGTTTTTCGATGATATGTGGTCTGTCACTATTTCTCGATTGTTCAATTACTTCCCCGTTTTTTGTGTAGAAGATTGTCATTGGTTCAACATCACAGGAAAGTCTTTCACAGAGGGATTTCCCTTTGTAGATATCCAGGAGGCTGAGTTTAACCTTCCCGTTAAATTCTTTTTCAATCTCCTGCAGCATAGGCATCAGTTCACGGCTTGGAGCATCAATTGCGGAATAGACATAGATAAACCCGACTTTCTCTTTTTGAAGAATCTGGTTTTTGAATATTTCAGTTTCTGCAATAAATTTTTCTGCAGCTACTCCTGCAATGGCACCATCGCCTACTGCTGTTGCCACCTGACGCAGTTCCTTCTCTCTAACATCACCTGCTGCAAAAACACCCAGCAGTTTTGTTTCCATTTTCTCATTGGTAACAAGATATCCCTGTTTATTAAGTTCCAGAATATCTGTGAATATTTCTGTATTTGGAAGATAGCCGATAAATTCAAAACAGGTATCAACTTTAACCGGGTCAAGTTTTCCTGTTTTCAGGTTTTTTAAAACTACAGTATCGAGATGACCGTCACCCTCAAAGGAATCAGGCATGGTATTCCATTTAAACTCCATCTTTTCATTTGAAAGGGCCTGGGCTTTTGCAATTTCGTTACAGTCCATTTTCCCTTCATCGTGGATAACTGAAACAATAACTTTTGTTGCGAATTTAGTAAGAAACATACCCTCTTCTATAGCTGCGTCTCCGCTTCCTATAACCATTACTGTTTTTCCTGTATTAGACGCAGCATCACAAGTGGCGCAGAAAGAGATGCCCTTATCAAAAAGGAAATTTTCTTCGTTTTTTGCCTTGGTAGTTCTTGGTCTGCCTCCGGATGCTACAATTAC
>DAOWMA010000080.1 GCA_030643345.1 Spirochaetaceae bacterium | reverse complement strand
GTCATGACTGGAATATTAAACCGGAAGAAATCCTGTATTGTCCTGGAACGGTTCACGCTTTGGGTGTTGCGGTTCGTGCATTCACAGAACCTGGTGATGGAGTTATTATTCAACGTCCGGTATATTTCCCTTTTACACAGGCTATAGAGGAAAACGGCAGAATCGTTGCTAATAATCAGATGATGGTTAACAAGGAAGGCTATTATGTACCTGACCTTAAAGGATTTGAGCAACAAGCCAGGAAGTCTGAAAATAAGTTGTTTATTCTTTGTAACCCACATAACCCATCCGGTCGTATTTTCGAAGATAAAGACTTAAAAGAGATGGCGAGAATATGCAAAGAGAATGATGTTGTAATTATTGCAGACGAAATCCATGGAGATTTAATCCGTCAGGATAAAACCTTTACACCATTAGTAAAATTAGCGGATGACACAAACCATATTGTGACATGTACCGCTATTAACAAAACATTTAACGTAGCAAGTTTACACGCATCAGCCATAGTTATTTCAAACCCTGAACTGCGCGGGACTTTCCAAAAGACCCTTGGTATGCAAATGCCTACACCGTTCACCTATAATGCAGTCATTGCAGCATACAATGAATGCGAAGATTGGTTGGAGGAGATTAAAACTTACTTTGACGGTACGATTGACTGGGTAATGAACTTTATGAAAGAAAAATTGCCTAAGGTTAAATGCGTAAGACCGGAAGGCACCTACATCTTCTGGATGGACTTTAGAGGCTATGGAATTTCTGCTGAAGAGATTAGAAGACGCATCTATGTGGACGCCAATGTCGTTTTGGAAGGCGGAACTATGTATGACCCCGACCTGGGTGCAGGTTTTGAACGAATCTGTCTGTCATCACCACGTCCTATGATTAAAGAAGCTTTTCACAGAATTGCAGAACAATTTAAAGATATCTAAAAATACTATGCCGCCCTTCAGGGCGGCTCTGATCCTCTACGGGACATTGAATACAAATATTTTGTTTTAGCTTTTTCCTTAATCTCTATGGTATCTGAAATTTTGCATCAGATCGTCATAAATACTGGGAATATCAGGATAATGGTAATATATATACCAGGACAACTTTGTTTGCCGCATTACTGAGCGGGTTACATCAATCTCCGTGATTTTTCTATAATAAACAGAACGGAGCTTTATATGCAAGTGCTCCAATATCAGAAAATGAATTGTGACGTCCCGATTTTTTATTTCTATTTTCCCATAGTTTTGATTTCAATATTATGCTCTTCCATTTTATTAACCTGAGGTTTTATAAAAAGCCCTTCTGCTTTTGAAATAACCTCACCTTTCTCATTATATATTGTACCAAATGTCAAAATTTTTCTGTTGGAAACATTTTTTATTTTAGCCTCAAGAGTTACAACAGATCCTAATGGAAGCATCTTACGATATTTAACTGTTAGTTTTGCCGTAAAAGCCATTGATCCTGTGAGTAATACAGCCAAACCCATAGACTCATCGAGTAATGCAGCCATACTGCCACCATGAACATGTCCTATAGGTCCTTCTGCTGCAGGTCCAAACCATATTCTGGCCATAAGGGCATTGTCATGCTCTCTTTTAAAATATTTCAACCTTATTCTGTCTGTCATGATATCCCCGGTAATAAACTGTCTTCCTAAGCCGAAATTGTCCGGAATAACAAGTTCTTCCCAATCTGGTTCCCCTGTAAGTTCAGGTGCAGAGAATTTGCTTTCTTTGTTCATATTCATAATATATGTAGTATCCTCATAAACAAAGGATATACTATTTGCTGCAAAATATGAAGGAATTTTACTTCAAGAAGTGCTTTTTATTTTAATACCAAACCCGCTCAGCAGATTCAACACTTCCGGTACTGAAAACTGCGCTCCCCTAACCTTATTCACAAGGGGATCGATACTATAACCCGAGGCATTGCAGAATGAAGATTTCTCAAGATTAGTTTTATGAAATAATGTATTTTCAAAATGAGAATCTTCAAAAGAGACACCAACCAAAAATGCTTCCTGGAAATAGCTGTCTATAATTTTACACCCTGTCAATTTTGAATTCTTCATTTTTAAATCACTGAAATTACAGCTGTTTATTATGCAGTTATTACATGAAAGATCAAAGGCAAATTGACTGCAGTGATAAAAGTTTATTCCCATCAACTTACAGGATTCAAAAAACACACCATTAAATGATGTTTTATTTATAACCGGATTTGTAAAGTTACAGTCTATAAACTCACATCTATCAAAATCTGTTAAACTTAAGATTGTTTCTGTAAAGTTGCATTCTTTAAATGTACAATTGTAAAAAACTTTTTGTGATAGATCTTTATTTGAAAAATTCTCTTGTTCGATTTTATAATTACTATATTCTGATTCAGTATATTCCATTGTTAAGGTTTTATTTCCTGGCTCCGGATTTTATCCAGTATTCTGTTCAACTCAGAAACCTCTTTCTTATTTAGATTGCTTAAAAGTGTATCTACCTTTTTTTCACAATCGTACATTTCCGCAAGAAGATCAGAACCTTTTTTTGTTATTTCTATCATTTTTTGCCGGCGGTCAGCTGGATTTTCTTTCCTATTGACATAACTTTTTTCATATAATCTATCAACAACTCTGCTTACATCTGAACTTTTATCCAACATCCTATCCTTTAGAAATGCAATTGATGCACCTTTATCAGAATGCTTACTACGCAGCACTCTTAAAATATTATATTGGGCTTCACTTAGTCCATATTTTTTTAAAAGTTGCAAAAAATTGTAACTTAGAGTTTTTACTGTATAAATTAAATTAATATAACCCCGGTGATATTCGTTCCGGAAATGACCTTTTACTTCATTTTCAATTTTCATAATAATTATTTTGTGCCATTATAGAAACAATTCCCTTTACAAGCATATAATCAATTATATCTTTCTAATTGACTTAGTCAATATTACCGGAACCAATCTGGATCCCGGTAATATCAAATAGTTAAATATTTTTATACAATTGATGTAATTTCGTTATATAATCTGCGGGGACGACGTGGATAAAGTTCTTTGCTTTTATCATAATAGCCCATGCTGATTGTCATAACTACGGTTTCATCTTTGTTAAGTTTAAATTCTTTATGAATACCATCAAAATCAATACCACTCATGGGATGAGAATCAACTCCATAATCTTTTGCAGCAAACATAATTGCCATAGCTAATAACCCTGCATTGCTTTCAGCAAATTTCAGTTTTCGCTCTTCACTGGATCCATAAAGATATGAAGCTGCCTGTTTTGAGCCATCTACCATTTCCTGATTACCACCTACACTACTAAGCATTTCTATCCATACGGGATTATTATCTGAATATCCTTCTTTATCTCCTATAATAATAAGAGTTACAGGCGCTTCAAGCACTTTTTCCTGCTGATTAGATAAATCGAAAAGTTTCTTCTTACTTTCCTCAGATGTTACAGCAATAATTCTCCATGGCTGCAGATTAAATGCTGACGGTGCCAATACTGCCAGATTAATGATATCTTTCAAGGTCTGCTTACTTAGTACTTCAGTTTTATTTATAAAAGTTACAGATCTTCTTTCGCTAAATAATGCTCTTGTTTCCACTACATTCTCCTTCTGTGAATATTATTTCTTATAATATACGTTGCAACATATAAAATGTCAACATATATTACTAAAATGATAATCATCAGATACTATGTGTTCTACAGGACATCATACATTGAATACTTCTCCAAATATTTTGGTAGTGTACCTGGGATGAATAATTCAATAAAAGGAAATCTATTAAAAAATCAAACTTATGAAAAACATTGAACTCAATGAAGTTCAACTATTATTTTTCTACTGTTCTAATTTCAATATTATGCTCTTCTATTTTATTAACAGGAGGTTTTATAAAAAAACCTTCTCCTTTTGAAATTACCTCACCTTTCTCATTATATATCTTTCCTGTTGCCAAAACCCTTCTGCCGGATGCATTTTTTACCTTAGCCTCAAGGGTAACAACAGATCCTAATGGAAGCATCTTTAGATATTTAACTGTAAGTTTTGCTGTAAAAGCTATGGAACCGGTCAGTAATACTGCTAAGCCCATGGACTCGTCAAGTATTGCGGACATACTTCCTCCGTGTACATGTCCTACAGGTCCTTCTGTTGCAGGTCCGAACCATATTCTGGCCATAAGGGCATTGTCGTGTTTTCTTTTAAAATATTTCAATCTTATTCTGTCTGTTCTGATATCCCCTGTAATAAACTGTCTTCCGGAACCGAAGTTTTTCGGAATAACAAGTTCTGACCAATCCGGTTCTCCGGTAAGTTCAGGTGCAGAGAATTCACTTTCTGTGTTCTTTTTCATCATATATGTAATGCCCTCATAAACCGATGATATATTATAATCCATATCTTTGGAAACCTCTCATCATAAACAGTGCTGATCATGAACTTGGGTTAGAGCATCTTGCAGATAGATTTTATCTCAACTCTCAATAAACCGTGAGATTATTTCAGTATTAATAATAAGGATACATTATCTAAATTATTTAAATACCTGCAGAATTATTTCTATTACTGAAAATCTATATCCCTTTTTTCATAACTTTAAAAAAATTATGACTTTTGGATATGCTCCCCATGGTCTGAGGCAGGATTTCCAAAATCAAATCAGGCAAATCCAGAAAGAAATAGGATTTGAATATGTGAGGTTCCATGGGATTTTTTCCGATGAACTGATGTTGTACAATGAAACACCTTCCGGTGAGGTTTATTACAACTTTAATCATATAGACAGCTTATTTGATTCTCTGCTTAGTTATGGATTAAAACCTTTTCTTGAGTTGGGGTTTATGCCTTCTCAGCTGGCATCAACAGATAAAACAATATTCTGGTGAAAAAGCAATATCTCTCCTCCAAAGAGTCTTGAATTATGGACTGATATGATCGATGCTTTTGTCCGCCATATGATAAACCGATATGGTATTGATGAAGTTCTTAGCTGGTATTTCGAATTTTGGAACGAGCCGGAATTGATGGGAATCTTCTGGGATGGGGATATAAATACTGAGAATAAAATCACAGAGAGTTTAATAGGCAGGGCCTTTGAATCAAATTTTGATTTTATAAAATTAGATGATATAGATATCTCTTTAGGTAGTCATGATTTTCTTCAAACCTCAGTACAGGACTTAATTTCTTTTACAGGAGAGTTGAAATTTTCCAAAGCAGAGTATTTTATTACCGAATGGGATTCCAATACAGATTGTCGGGACCTTGTGCATGATACCTGTTTTATGGCTGCTTTTATAGTAAAAAATATCCTTTTAGAACAGATTGGAGCTGGTTATTTTTGACTATGACGGGGTTATTGTATCGACGTATCTATATTATTATGAAGCCTGGAAGTTTTTGGCAGATGAGAATATCTTAAAATGGGGAGGATACGGGTTTTGGAGCAAATATTTAATTTTCGTCCTTTGGCAGAGGGACTTAAAAACAGGGAAAATCTTTCAATAGATCCCAAAATGATTTTCAGAAGCGCTGCTCTTGATAAGGGAACGGAAAAGGATATTGAATATCTTAAAAGTAAAGAGATAGATACTATCTATGATCTGCGGAGTAATGCCGAGATCAATGGTGAATCATCTTTGAAAGATTCCGGTTTTAAGATTAAGCAAGTGGGGATTCTGGAAGATGCTTTTCAGAATGATTTTAGTCCACTCTTACAGAAAGATAGGGGAGAACTTGAAGAACTGATGGTCCATCTATATAGCGATCAGTTTGTCCAAAGTGGAGGATTTGCAGTAGCCCTCAGAGAAATTATAGATCAGAACAATAAGCCTTTCCTCTTTCATTGCACAGCGGGAAAAGACAGGACCGGTGTACTGGGGGCAATTATAATGATGATACTCGATTTTAAGATAGAAGAAATTAAAGAGGAGTATCTGAGGATTGATGCGAATATGATCAACTCCCTGAGAATGCAGATAGGACAGCTGTTGGGAAAAACAGCCCCCCGGTTTCCGGAATCTCTGGAACCGCTTATTGGCATAAAAAGTAAGTACATTGAAGCATTTATCTCTTCTATTGAAGAGAAATATATCAGTATTGATAAATATATTCTTTATGGTCTTGGAATTTCCGATGAGGATAAGGCAAAATTAAAATCCAGATATCTGGATTCCAATTTTTAATATCGGTCCTGTTATGGGGTAATCCTTACACTTGTTTTTTTGACAGCAGAATCTCCTGAAAAAGGAATTTTATCTTGAATCCTTTCTATGTCTGCCCCATTTTGCCTTAATCAATTTCACCAGCCCTTTTATATATTTACCATTGATCATCAAAACCAGAGCATCAACAACTTTGTGTGTAACCTTCCCCTGACTGAATATTGCCAGCAATCGTACAGGAAGGTGCCGGACCATAGCCTCGGCCATTCGCTCCATAGAAGGTGAATTATCCGGACCAACTGTCTTTCGCATTATTTTACGGATAATTTTATTAAGCTTTCGGCCAATAAAAGTTCCAGCCACATCTTCCATGGTAGATTCAGAGGTAAAGGGTTCCCCTTTTACCTTTTTGGTATTCGGAAGTTCCTTCCCATAGAGTTTTTCAAAAACATCATCGCTTTCCCAGTCAGCCTTTTCAGGGTTGAAATATTCCGGGGTATTTAACTTCATCTGATTAGCATGTTCCGATAGAATCTCTCCGGAGCGCAATACAATATGACAAGTACTGCGAATGTCACTTGATGAAGAACCGGCAAGAATATGGTACTCTCCATCTTCGACTCTCCAATCTGAGTTTCCAACATCCCAAAAAGCAAAAGCCCGCCTGTCAAGCTCCACTCTGACTCTTTTCTTCTCTCCGGATTCAAGTTTTATCTTTACAAAAGCTTTCAGTTCACGATTGGGACGTATTACACTTGAATCTTTTTTATGTACATAAAATTGAATTGTTTCTTTTCCTGCTCTTTTCCCAGTATTTCTAACAGAAACTTTCAAACTTACTTTTAATTGTCTGTTTTCTGTAATTATCTTTGCTTTCAATCTTCCATATTTAAAGGATGTATAGCTTAGACCATGTCCAAATGGAAACAAAACTTCCTTATCAATGCTTAAATAATAACGGTATCCGACATAGATACTCTCCCTGTACTCGACGGTGTGTTCTCCTCCGGGAAAATTATTATTTGCAGGACCATCTTCCAAATGCACAGGAAAGGTTTCAGGCAGTTTTCCTGATGGATTTACTTTTCCAAGAAGGAGGTCCACTACCGCACTGCCCCATGCCTGTCCGCCAAGATATGTTTCCAAAACAGCAGGCACATTGTTAATCCACGGCATCTCTACTGGTGCCCCGTTACTGAGTATTACAACTGTCCTGGAGTTCACAGCTGCAACAGCAGTAATAAGCTCATTCTGACCGGGAGGAAGGGCAAGGGCAGTTCTGTCATAGGCTTCAGATTCATACTCTTCTGTCAGTCCGGCAAAAAGAAGAACTGTATCTGCATTTGCTGCTGTAATGACTGCTTCTTTAACAAGTTCTTCATCAGGTTTATTTGTTGTTGTATCATAACCTTCAGTAAATGTAATTTCTGTATTCTCCCCGGAAGATAATTTAAGCTCCTCCAGTGCACTGTCCAGACGGGTTGGATTGATCAGGGAAGATCCGCTTCCCTGATACCGTGGAGTTAAGGCAATTTCACCGATAACAGCAATCTTAATATGCTTTTCTGTTAATTCCAGAGGCAGTAGAGAATCATCATTTTTTAGAAGAACTGAAGCATCGGCAGCT
>DAOWMA010000072.1 GCA_030643345.1 Spirochaetaceae bacterium | reverse complement strand
GTCCTTAATAATCATATTAAGCACCAAAATAGGCAGAAGTCAAGTTTATTTACTTACTCTTTACTTACCCTTTTTGTTTTCTGTTTTTACAAAAAAAATACCATAAGGTGGTAAATCCTTATGGTATAGTTAATTATTTACATGCGGTAGAGAAGACTTGAACTTCCACGGCCTTGCGACCACTAGCCCCTCAAGCTAGCGTGTCTACCAATTCCACCACTACCGCAATCTGAAGGCAAAATTACACTATAGATAACATTTAGTCAAGAACTAAATCAATGCAGCTTTTTGCGCTGTATCCCTGGTCGCAACTTCGTTGCTGCTCGGGTATGCGTCCTAACACATTTTGTATTTAAAAAAAGCTCTTCTCTAAAATAAGGCTACTACCTGGCGCAAAATAGCCAGACAATCGTAAAAATGGGCCGCATCGCAAAAGCCTGTTGACTAATAACTCTATGGTGCTTATTTTAAAATCCTAAGGAGTGTTTATTAAATGTCAGATTTTCCAGGGATAAATATTAATACCGGTCTGGATGAGCGTACAGATACAAAGCTCAGAGAACCTGAGATGTATAGAGTTATTTTGCTTAATGATCATTACACAACTATGGATTTTGTTGTTGAGGTTATAAGGAGTATTTTTCATAAGTCTGCAGGGGAGGCCACAAAGATAATGCTGGATGTTCATAAGAAGGGTAAGGGTCTTGTCGGCACTTATCCTTTGGATATTGCAAGTACAAAGGTGTGGCAGGTCCAGGAAAAAGCAAGGGAGAGGGATTTCCCTTTGGAGTGTATACTTGAAAATTTCTGATGAAGTTCAAAATGCTTTAAATGCTGCCTACCTTGAGGCAAAAGAGCGTAAACATGAATATCTTACACCGGAGCATATTCTTCATGTTTCTCTCTATTTTGAGAGTGTTAAGGCTGTTTTTGACAGCTGTGGAGTTGATATTGAAGGTGTAAAAAAGGATGTTGATACATATCTAAAAGAGATGGTCCCCATTATCGAAGACCGGGAACCTTTTCAGACTGCAGGTTTTCAGACAGTTATAGAAAGTGCTATTTTCCATACAGAGACTTCTTCCAAAGAGATTGTTGATTTAAATGATATTCTTGTTTCTGTTTTCGATCTGGAAACTCTCCACGGATCTTATTTTATGCGGAAAGCCGGAATTACCCGTTACTCTCTTTTAACAGCTGTCAGCAGGTCGGATGATGAATACTATCTGGGTCCTGAGGATGAGGAAATTCTTGATAATGAGGAGATAGAAGAATCCGGCGGAGGGAAGAAGCGTAAAAATGCCCTGGAACTCTATACCAGAAATCTGAATACAGCTGCTGCTTCAGGGGAGCTGGAACCTCTTATCGGGAGGGATGAAATTGTTGAGCGCACAATCCAGGTTCTTTGCAGACGATTAAAAAATAACCCCGTACTGGTTGGTGAGCCGGGAGTAGGTAAGACCGCTATTGCAGAGGGGCTAGCATCAAGAATTGAAGAGGGGGAAATACCTGATATTTTAAAAGGGTACAGGATTTTTTCCCTGGATCTTGGGGGACTTCTTGCAGGGACTAAGTACAGAGGTGATTTTGAAGAGAGAATGAAGCGGGTAATTGAGGAGCTTAAAAAAGAGGATAAGGTTGTCTTATTCATAGATGAGATCCATACTATTGTAGGAGCCGGTGCGGTTTCAGGCGGTACAATGGATGCATCAAACCTCCTTAAGCCTGCACTGGCATCCGGAAAACTTAGATGCATGGGTTCTACCACTTTTTCTGAGTATAAAAAAAGTTTCGATAAGGACCGTGCTCTTTCCAGAAGATTTCAGGAAATAAGTGTACCCGAAACATCGGCAGAAGAAACTCTTCAGATACTTCATGGTTTGAAAGATAAGTATGAAAACTATCATAATGTTACATATACGGAAAAAGCCCTTGAATCTGCAGTTGCTCTGTCAACGCAGTACATGAGGGAAAGATTTCAGCCGGATACAGCAATCGATGTTATAGACGAGGCAGGAGCATGGCTTCAAATTTTATCTTACAGATCTGAAGATGAGAATAGAGAACCTTCTGTTATTGATGAACCGGAGATTGAAAAAGTAATAGCAAAGATTGCAGGAATCCCCGAGAAGACAATTTCCAGTAATGAAATTGATCAGCTTAAGAATTTGAGTACCAGCCTGAAAGATCTTGTTTTCGGGCAGGATGAGGCTGTTGGAGCAATAGTCCAGGCAATAAAAAGATCCAGGGCAGGGTTTGGGAAGAAAGACAAACCGGTTGCTTCCTTTCTTTTTGCGGGGCCGACCGGTGTAGGCAAAACAGAACTTGCCAGACAGCTTGCAGAAACTCTGGGAGTAAAACTTCATCGATTTGATATGAGTGAGTATCAGGAGAAACATACTGTAAGCAGGTTGGTTGGTTCTCCTCCGGGTTATGTTGGTTTTGAAGAAGGGGGGCTTCTTACGGATCTTGTAAGAAAAGAACCTCATGCTGTATTGCTTCTGGATGAGATAGAAAAAGCACACCTGGATGTATTTAACATACTTCTTCAAATTATGGATTACGCTACTCTTACAGACAATAATGGAAGAAAATCAGATTTTAGAAATATTATATTGATAATGACCAGTAATGCCGGTGCCAGGGATATTGGCAGAGACCTCATAGGTTTTGGTGATTACAAAATTACAGATGCAGCTATTACAGATGCTGTGGAAAAGACATTCAGTCCGGAATTCAGAAACCGCCTTGATAAAATAATATCCTTTAATAATCTGGATAAAGATATAATACTTAAGATTGTTGACAAAGAAATTGCTGAGTTTGCTGAGATTCTTACAGAAAAGAATGTAACTTTGGAACTCACTTCAGAATGTAGAAATTGGATTGCTGAACATGGTTATTCCTATGAATTTGGTGCAAGAAATATTGCCCGAATGGTTGAAGATAAAATTAAGAACTATTTCGTGGATGAGATTCTATTTGGAAAACTAAAAGGTGGTGGAGAAGCTGTCGCAGATATTATTAACGATGATATTGTAATATCTGTTAAGAGTTAGGTCATGGATAGATCTTTCCCTTATATTGATGAAACAGAGTACTTCCCATTTCCATCTGTGGAAAGAGCAAGTCCTGAAGGAATTGTGGCAATGGAGGGGAATCTTTCTCCTGGTATGCTTCTTTCGGCCTACAAGCAGGGTATCTTTCCCTGGTATTCGGAAGGGGAGCCAATTTTATGGTGGAGTCCTGATCCCAGAATGGTATTGTTTCCTGAAAAAATTCATATTTCAAAATCGATGCGTCGTAGTTTTAAACGAGGTAGTTTCTCTTTTTCCATGGATAATAATTTTACAGAGGTTGTTGATTCATGCGGAGGAATTTCAAGGAAGCATGAAGATGGTACATGGATTACTTCGGAAATGAAAGATGCTTATACTCACCTTCATGAACTGGGTTATGGACATTCGCTGGAAGTTTGGGAGGATGATGAGCTGGTCGGCGGCCTTTATGGTCTTTCGCTGGGGTCTGTTTTTTTTGGTGAATCGATGTTTTCCCGCAAAACAAATGCTTCAAAAGCTGCATTTATTATTCTGGCACAGACCCTGGGCAATATTGGTTTTTCAATGATTGACTGCCAGCTCTATACGCCCCATCTTGAATCTCTGGGTGCTGTTAAAATTGATAGAAAAAAATATCTGAGACTGTTAAACAAAGGATTAAAGACAGACACCCGTAGAGGGGATTGGCACAATCTGATAGACTGAAAAACCAATGTGGGGGCAGGGCTTGCCCCTGTCCAGCAATGGGCAGAAATGATATCAATGTTTTGGGACACGGTATGAAATGGGTAGGGTCAAGCCCTACCACAACACAGGATTTGGTAAATAACAGGGTAATAAAATGGGACGACACAGAAAAAGCGCAATGGGAGAAGTAATAACAGGTATTGTAATGATATCTATTCCCTTTCTATTCTTTGGAGGGTCCCCCTTCATGGGGATTGGTATGCACACGGGGTTTTCTTTCTGGAGCTGGATTCTGGTTGCTCTTGGTGCAGGATCTCTTATTAGAGGTGTAACAAGGTTAGCTGAAAAAAATAAAAAAATTCGGGAAAGCAAACCAAATTCTCAAAAAAGAAAACTTGAACTGGAAAATAAAATACTTCGTACTGCACAGAAATTGGGTGGTAAGGTTACTGTAGCCAGAACTGCCCTGCAGATCGATGCACCTATCGAAGAGACAGAAACTATTTTAAATAGTCTGGCATCCCGTGGACATGCAAATGTGGAGGTGTCATCTGAAGGACAGGTCCTTTACATGTTTCCCGATTTTATGGACAGGGATAAGATTGGGAGTTAATTCCTGTAAAGAAAAAATGAGTAAAGTAGAGGTTGTAAACAGTGGATTACGATATTTTGTGATATATTATATTTTGTAATATAATGATTTTTCTTGTTAAATGTCCAATGCGCTCTTATAATTAATTTGAGTTGATATTTTCTAAAAGAGGTTTTATATGACCGAATTTAAAAAGATTTCTCTAATTATACTCCTGGGATTTTTTTCTTTTTCATGTGGTGAGAAAGCTCCCATTATGACTGAACCCCAGGAGGACGAAATCCCAGCTCCTGTAAAACCTGCTATAATTGAAATTACTGAACTTGCACCTGTTGAAACTCCGGAATATAAGCAGGCAATGATAACATTTATTTCCGGTAACGTATTCCGCCTTGAGGATGGGGAATGGGTATATGCAGAAATTGGCGAGTTTCTGGAAGAGGATGATTCCATACTGGTTGAATCCGGCTCTTTTTGTGAAATCCAGTTTGGAGACAGAGCTGTAATAAGAGTGGAGGAGGATACAGAATTAGCTTTAAATACAATAGACCTCAAATCAGGAGAAGCAACAATTGGTATTGAATTAGCGTTGGGTTCTGTTCTTTGTAAGGTCCGGAAACTTGCAGATAATGATAGTTTTAATGTAAAAACTCCATCTGTTGCATGTGGTGTCAGAGGTACGGAATTCAGTGTAAATGCTGATTCCAGTGGGGATACTGTTCTTGCAGTTAAAGAAGGAGCTGTAGCAATTCTACCACCGGAATTAGTAGTGGAAGAGTTGGTTGACAGGGCTGGAGAGAGTGGTAATGTGGTTGCAGATATACTTAAAAAGATAGAAACGGCAGCCTTTGTTGTAGGTGAAAATGAAGAGATAAATCTTACAAAAAAATCTTTCGAAAAGATTGATGAAATTGTTCAGAAAATTACAGAAATAATAGAGCTTATTGAAGCTGATGAAGAAGGACCTGAGAAAGAAATTTCAGTTGAGATCGTTAAAGCTCTTACAACTGCTTCGAAGATTGTTACAGAAACTGTAGTTGCAGCAGTGGCCCCGGTTAAAGAGATTTCAGTTGAAAATACTGTTAAATTGAAAAGCACAGAAGATATGAGAATGATCAGTATTCCTGTGGTAACAGTTCCTGTAACTGAAGATACTGATAAGGCAGGTGAAAGTAAGGCAGTAGAACCTGCAGCACAAGTATCCCTTCATAAATTCAGTTTGAAAATTGTACCTGCAAATGCTGAAATAATTCTTAATTCAAAAATAGTTGGGAAGGGAAGTTTTTCAGGTATATTTGAAGAAGGGGAAATACTTGATTTCGATTTTATAAGTGAGAATTTTGAATCACAAAAGATAAGTTTCACTGTTTCCGGGGAAACATCAAAACAGTATACAATCTCCCTGATAAAATCCGGAATCGAGCAGGAAAAAAAGGAAGAAGAGAAACCTGAGCCTCAGGCTGGTAAGGGAAAAACATCTGCTGTTAAAGAAGTTATTGAAGAAGAAAAAGTACTGGAAGTTAAGGAAGAAGTAAAACTTTTTGATGTAAGCGTAATAATAAAACCGGCAGATTCTACACTTATGGTTAATGGGGAGAAAGTTGTTTCCGGTAGATTTACTGGAAGTTTTCCTGATGGTGCAAAGCTTCAGGTTTCGGGTAAGCGTAATGGTTTTGCTGATAAATCCATAATGTTAAATGTAGGTGCTCAAAATGCAGGCAGTTTTACCATAAATCTTGATCCCCGACCCGTTGAGGCGGTTATTCCAATTTCAGGAAATAGACTGGTTGGTTCCATCACTGCCGGTGCAAATAAGTTTTATACTTCTGATTCCCGGGGAACTGTAAGTGCAGTCACTGTAGATGGGAGGATTATTTGGAGTGTAAAGACAAATAATAAATCTATTGAGAACTCATATCCCGTTTTTATGGGCAACAGGATATATTTTTCAGGATCCAGCGAGTTCGTTATAATAAATGCAGTTAATGGAAAAGTTATTGATCGACAGAGCCTTGATAAAAATTCAGCCCATATTTTTGGGAGAAGAATAGTTCCAATGGGTTCAGAGGGGCTTTTCCCTTCAAATGAGGAAATCAGGATAATTGACAGGAGTAATGGAAATACCATTCGAAGTATCGATCTCCCGGGGAATGGATCAAGGATGACTCCAACTGTCTGGAATAACAAAATATTATCAGTTGATCAAAATGGAACGTTGAGTATTATAAATTCTGAGAGCGGTTCTGTCGAAAAAGAGATATCTACCGGTGGTTCCCAGCCTATTGCACTATCCGTAACCGTCAAAAATGATCTTGCCGTTTTTTCAGGCAGAAAGGGAAATGTTGTATGTATAGATTTAAATGCTGGAAAGGTACTGTGGGAAAAACAGCTTAATGAAAGTGGAACCAGGGTTCAGGTTTATTCAGATATTATTTGCAGTAGTACAGCTGCATATATCTATACAAAGGGTGTTATTTTTGGTCTGAATTTAAAGACCGGGGAAGATATTTTTGAATCGATAAAGAATGTTTCCTCCCCTCCTGCTTTAATTGATAATGAGCTTGTTTTTGGCAACACCGATGCTAAGCTCATTTTTATGGATGCTGTAAGCGGAAATATTAAAAAAACACTGATTTTGGATAATGATGTGTCGACACGGCCGGCTGAATTGAATGGGAAAGTTTGTGTGGGAATAAATCCCGGGAAGATGGTTATTATTAATCCTGAGGGTATCAGATAAAAACTGTCCCATTTTATGGTAGTAATCTCTTGACTTTCAGGTTATAACTGCAATATCTTGAAAGTATGAGAGATTTGCCGCGTATTTCTGAGATATATAAAAGTTTTCCTGCAAAGGAAGACTGTATCAGATACATTGAAAAGATAAGGTGGAGTAACAAACCTGTTTGCCCCCACTGCGGTTCCCATAGAATTACTCCCATGAAGAAAGAGTTCCGGTATCATTGTAATGCCTGTAATGTGTCATTTTCGGTAACTGTTAAAACACTTTTCCATAATACACGGGTGCCCCTGCAAAAATGGTTTGCAGCAATTGAGATTTTTTTTCAGCATGAAAAGATTATAAGTGCCAGAAGGCTTGCTGAGATTCTGGGGGTAAACAAAGATACTGCCTGGGCAATGATTTCAAGGATAAAGAGATCCGGTGAAGAATACGGGGACCTTTTTTCAAGACTCATCGAATCCGGGGAGAATTTGATAAAAGGGAAAGTCGAGATAAAGTAGTCTGTTTTTTTTACAACGGTTCTACCATGGAGCGGGACAAAAAGAGACAGTTAGGGCGGATTGGGGTTAGTTCTACCGTAAGTGGGACATAGTAGGTAGTAAGTAGGAATTTGAAAATGGAAGTAAAGAGTAAAATTATTGGAATTGATGCCGGATCGGTAACTGTATCTGTAGTGGAGATGGATCCTGATGGAAATATTTTAGATTATAAATATGTATATCATCAGGGGAAGCCGGCTGCAGTACTGAGAGACCTTCTTATGGAAATTGATTATACAAATGTAGTTGGAGTTGCAAGAACATCCAGTGTTCCTGATATTTATAACGGATCTGTAGATTTTGATATCACTATTTCAATTATCAAAGGGGTAAAATTCTTTTATAACGATTTTAGGTCCATACTTAATGTTGGTGGTGAGAAATTTTCTTTAATCGAATTTGATGAAGATGGAAATTATACCAATATGAAGTCAAATACTTCCTGTGCTGCCGGAACAGGAGGGTTTCTTGATCAGCAGGCAAAAAGATTAAACCTATCAGACAGTGCAGAACTTAGTGCGAAAGCTATGGCGAATACAGGGGATATCCCGAAAATAGCTTCCAGATGTTCTGTATTTGC
>DAOWMA010000009.1 GCA_030643345.1 Spirochaetaceae bacterium | reverse complement strand
CTTGTGCTTATTCTTATTTCATCTGAGCAATTTAAAATATCAGGATCTCATACACTAAAAGGTATCTTCTTCGCCGTTTTTGCTGCACTATGCACTTCTTTTTCCATGACTTTCGGAAAACTTGCATCTGTGAATGTAGACAGAAATACTTATATTCTACTTTCATATACAATAGTTACAATAATTTCTTTATTCAGCTATTTGAAATTTACTCCAGGTCAGGAGAGAAAGATAATATTTAAAAGACCTGGTATTTTTATTATTAGCAGTATAATTGGAGTGCTGAATTTTGCCGGTTACGGCCTGGTTCTAAAAGCATTTGCAGCTGGGAGTATGTCCCTGGTCCAGCCCATTTTTACTCTATCCATTTTAATACCTATTTTCCTGTCAGCCGCTATCTATAAGGAAAAACTTACTTTAATCAGGATATTGAGTATTGGATTATCTCTGGCTGCAGTTCTGCTTATTAAGAACGGATAAACCTCGTATCAACCTTTGTAAAAACCTTCTTTCCGGAAAAAGAAGTAATCTCAACACCATTATCCTTTTTTATAATGGTTTCAACCCGGTTAAACCCCTCTGGTATTCGCACTACTCCCTGAATATACTTAACTGAAAAGGTGCTGTCCTCTTTTAGCTGGTGACAGGTTTTAATGCCCTTTTTATTAAGGAAATTATCTTCTGCCGAAACAGCCAGACCATCTGCGAAGGAGCTGCAGACATCCTCTATCCCAATGCAAACGTTTCTGCCATTCCATGGAGCCTGGTGCCTTCCTTTATTTTCCATCCATAAAACAGTAGACGGAAGAATTCCAGAATCTTTGAGGGAAAACCACAGATACCCCTCTTCCGGGACAACGACCGCGCTCCAGGCAAAATCTTTTTTCGGTTCATTATATACCTGAAGAATATCAACAAACCCCTCTCTCGCGGGGAAAACAGAACAGTCAGTATATTTATCATCCTTCCATACAGTAGGGACCTTTTCCAGAGATTCAAATTTTTCCCTGGAGGCCAGACTGTAATATTCACCCTGGTTATAACTGCCACTCTCATATTTATTTGTATATCCGAATTTTATAGTACTGGTACTGATATTCTTTTTTGTTCCACCAGGGAAAATTGCGTGATGTCCTAAAGATGCAGGCCCGGCAAAACCGTCAACTATATGGCTTATATAAAGGTTATTTTCACCATCCTTCAGCTCTATCTTTTTTGCAACATTTCCCTTTCTTGCTTCTGTATCCATTGTAAGCACTATCGAATTGCCTACCTGTTCCAGAGCAAGGGTCCACACGCTCCCCGATACCTCCCCATGTACTGAATGGGATTCACCGTTCCAGGAATTATCTCCGCCAAAGGGAAGACAGAAAAAATCCCCCCGGAGTGGTACGAGAACATCAGGTTCATTCTCCATATTCAAACCCTCTTCTGCCCATGGATTTATATAGAATGGTTCTACAGGTTTCTCTGAATCCTTCATAAAAACAACCGGGGCCATATGACCGCCCTTTTCTGTCAGACAGAGTCTGATGTTTTTGTTTTCAAGAATCCAGCTTTTTTGTCCCTTAATAATTTCCGATTTAATCATTTACCTGCCTCCAGTATAGCTTCTATCAATCTTTTCTCTTCAACAGGATCAAGTCCACAAAGATTTATAACAGCTTTTTGGAATCCCATCTCTGTAAAATCTTTTAATAATTTTTCATCACCCCTAAATTTTTCTCCAGTCTGGTCTGATGCTGAAAATCCAAGAGCTGAATAAAAGACTTTTGTTATCTCTCCAAAGGGAAGATTATGTTTTAAACAAAGTCTCATAGGTCCCAGTATTCTGTCATCCCTGCCAAGCTTCCTTTGCAAATCACGGCCAACCCTGAAAACTGTGTCTCCCAGTGATTTGTTCTGAAATCGAAAAAGGAGGTCATTAATATGATCAGCTAATGCTTCTGTAGTAAAATCTGCCGGATATTCGCACAAAAGAGCTGCAGCTGCTTCAGTCATGGCTTTGTGAACCTGCAATTTTATCTGATCATCTTCCAGAACCTCTGCTATCAGTTTTCTTTGTGAATATTTCTCAAAGCCCAAATATGCTGATGCCGCATGCCCAAGGTTATGGATAAAAAGCTTTCTGTCGACCCAGGCGGCTATATTTTCTACTGCCTTTATTTCAGGAAACTCAGGTATCTTATTTTTAAAGCCCTTTCTATCCAGTATGAGTGTATTGTACTCCTCTGCATGAAGAACAAGTGGGTCGTCAGAAAGGTCCGCTGCAGTCATAATAGGAACCATCTTGCCTATGCTTGTTTCAATAAGTCCGGATTCATCTCCTGACAAGCCGTTCTCTTTAAAGAGTTTCCTAAAATAATCTGCTCCATTTCTTATGTTCTCTGCAATTATAATATCAAGAGGATGTGTGGACTTCCTGTTTCTAATCTTAATTCCTTCTGTAATTAACGGTATAACCTTAGACAGTGCAGCCTGACCGACTGATGTTGCACAGATATCACATTCAACAAGGCACTTAATAATTTTATCTGTTTCTGAAGTGTGGACCGCTTCAATATTCTTAACAAGAAACTCTTCATCAGCTTTGCCATTTCTTTTTATTACAATTCGATATTCTTTTTTAATGTTCAGCTCTTTAACCAATGCGGCATTTGCATCGATAAAGGTAACCCTAAAACTATTCGATGAAAAAATATTTCCTATGAATGAACGTCCAATATTACCTGCTCCGAATACTACTGCTTTATTCATAACTACAGCCTGTTTGTTGTTTATATTCGTTAAAAAGAATCCTTAGTTTTTCCAGTTTCTCACCCTGTTTTTTTTCGTAGTAAACTCCACCCTGATATAACCCTGCAAATCCGCCGGAGATAATTCCCCATACAGCTGCCTGTTTGAGTGAGGGCTTTCTATTACTATTGTTTTCCAGCTGCAGGGCTGTTGAAGCATAAACTCCGCCGGCAAAATTATCCCCGCATCCGGTTGTATCTGCAGCAGATCCGGAAGGTAATGTTCTCATCTGATTCCCTGCGCTTTCAGAAACAGGTATGGTAAAAACTCCCATTTCTTTAAAAAAAAGACCATCAGAATAACAGATAACATCTTCTGCTCCATGGGTAATAATTACTGAATGGACTCCCCTCTCAGCGAAATAAACAATTGCTTCTTCTTTTGTTCTCACCCCGGAGATTCTCCCGACTTCTTCATTATCTGCAATAAGAAGATCAATCATTCGATAATCGTAATCTTCACCAACAAGGGGCCATGGTTTATCCGGGTTTAAATTTTGATTTCTAAAATCGTAAACCGTATTGATAAAATTCAGACAACCTGCTTCTTCCCCTTTTTCTACCAGAAAACTTAAATCATCATGAAGTCCTGGGGTCAGAGCTGTACCGCCGTAAATAAGAATATCTGCATTAAAAAAAGAATCAGGAATATCCCGTCCGGATAATTTTCCAGCAGCACCTATATAGTTTATAAAACTTCGTTCTCCATTATTGTTATTATACGAGGGATCAGACAGGACATCGGTGAATGGTGTTTGGCCATCTACTACAACATATCCACTTAGATTGATACCAAAGGGAGCAAGTTTTTCTGCAATATAACAACCGTTTACATCATCTGCCCTGGCCCCATAAAAACCTATGCTGGAATTTCCATTCAGTATCTGCGCGATATTTATCAATGCAACAATAGCAGGACCGCCTACATTTTTGTCCGGGATTAATTTCTCTCCGGTTATTTCATTCAGGATCTCCTCATATTTTTTCCCCGATGATCTTTCCAGGTCCTCGCCAAATACCAGGCCTCCTGTAATAATGCCCGTTCCCTTATTATTTCCCCCGGACCATCTTTTATAAGCTTCAGATCCGAAATCAACTGGTGAATATAAATTATCAACTAAAGAGCAGCCAATTCCATTTATTCGCATCTATTTTTCTCCTATCACCCTGTTGTAATCTCCAACAAGCAGTCTATAGGGTTCTTCATCTTCAATTATTTCAGGGAATCTTCCGGGAGCAGAATAGAATCTGTTATCTTTTGCATCATCATTGGTCATACTTACTTCACCTGCAATAACTGTTCCGCTCCCTTTTTCCGCATAAAACCGGTGATAAATTCCTGTACGAAGGGTAATACTTTCCCCTGGAGCAAGAACAACCTTGCCACCCGCTTCTACTTCTCTACTAATACCATCAGTAAGAAATTCAACCGGTGTACTGGTGTACTCATCATTTTTGTCTGAATTACAGAGCTCAATAATCAATCGCCCACCACCACGATTTATTATGTCCTCTGTCTTGCTCCAGTGAAAGTGAAAAGGGGTCTCCTGATTCTCTTTCACTATCATTACTTTCTCTGCATAGGGTTTTTTATCCAGAAGATTATTCCCATTTCTTAATGTAACAAGAAGAAGCCCGGTAGTCAGATAATCGCCGCTGCCGAAATCCGTTAAATCCCATCCAAGAGAGCTGTCGAAAATATTTTTGCAATCTTTTTTGTTCTGCTTCCAGTCATTGACAGACCAGAAAGCCCAGGGGGGCAGGCGGAAATTATTCTTTTTTAAAATTGCTTCTGCTTCTCTGATGTAGCTATTAATTTCGCTTCTTTTCATTTGCCTGTTACTTCCTTTTTAACTAATTTCTTCCGGAACCACCAGAACAGGACAACTCGCCTTATGGATCAACTTTTTAGTATAATCTCCCAGAAGACGATTTATCATATTTGAACCTGCTCCTCTCCCAATGATAATAAGATCTACTTTTTCTGTCTGGGAAATATTAAGAATCTGTTCCCCTACATTACCAGTGACAGTGCAAACAGAATAGGATATTTTGTCCGGGATCTTTTTGAGATAAGCCCCACTGATTTTAGAATCTATGTCATGTTTTGCCTTCTTGTCTACATCATCCACTTCATAAATATATGAATTCCAAAATTGGGCATCCGGCTCAGGAATAACATGAAAAATGATAAGCTCACTCCCCGGATTCCCTTCTGCAATATTCAGGGCATAATAAAAGGCCGACATGGCATCAGTATTGAAATCTGTGCAGAACAGAATTTTTTTAAACACATTCCTGTATGGCATAAAACTCTCCTTCTATTTTTCATCAATGAAGTAGATTTGGCAAAAAAAGACAAATTTGCGGTACCAGAATTAGAATAAAGGCAGCCAGTATAAGCATTGATAAGAAAGGAAGGGCACCCCTAAATATCACCGAAAGTGGAATATCCCGTTCTATCCCGCTAACTACATAAACATTGATTCCCACAGGGGGAGTTATAACCCCCATTTGTGTAATAACTACAACAATAACACCAAACCATACGGGATCAAAGCCCAATTCCATAACAACCGGGAAAAATATGGGGATCGTAAGCAGTATCAGAGCCAGTGCATCAATAAAACAACCCGCTATCAGAAAAAACAGTATAATCATCATCATTATCATCTCTCCAGGCAAAGGGAGGGAAATAAAAAGCCGGGCAACCACAAAAGGAATTCGGGAAACTGCCAGAAACCGGCCAAAGATAATTGCTCCTGCCACAATAAAAAAGATCATACTGGAGGTCCTTACTGTTTCCAGCAAAATTTTTTTCAGTTTAGCAAATGTCAGCTCTTTCTGGACGAGAGCAATAATAAAACTACCGGCGGTACCAATCGCTGCAGCTTCAATAGGCGTAAATAGTCCAATAAACATACCACCCATAACCACAATGAATAAGAGAACTGTTTCGACCACTCCATTCAAAGAAACAAATCGATCTTTCCAGGAGTACCTGGGACCGGCCGGACCGAGTGTTTTATCACGGGAACATCGAATATAGATATTAAGACCAAACAAGCCGGCAATCAGAATTCCCGGAACAATTCCCGCAAGGAACAGATCGCCAATAGACTGTTCTGTCATCACAGCATAGACAATAAAGACAACACTGGGGGGAATAAGCATCCCCAGAGATCCTCCTGCAGCAACTGTTCCTGCAGCCAGAGAGTCTGCATAGCCATAACGCTTCATTTCGGGCAGGGCAACAGCAGCCATTGTGGCAGCAGTGGCAGGGCCCGATCCGCTTATGGCCCCAAACCCGGCACAAGCAGCCACAGTAGCCATTGCCAGACCTCCCTTGAGATGACCAACCCAGATATAGGCTGTATGAAAAAGACGCTTACTTATTCCTGCATGAAAAGCGACCTGACCCATCATGACAAACAATGGAATAACAGTCAAATTATAGGCACTGAATGTTTCATATAGTTCAGCAGTAACCATACTGAATGCAGCCTGGGGAGTAATAATCAAGGCAAAGCCCAGGACCCCCGCGGCAATCATGGCAAAGGCCACAGGCATACTTGTTAACAGAAGTCCAAATAGAACCAAACATCCCATTATACCTACTTCAACAGGACTCATGGTTTGATATACTCCTTTCCGGGATGAATAAGATGATAGATAAATACAATCATCATCAAAAGACAATTAAAGCTTATCACAAAGGGAATCCAGTAGACAGACATTCCTAAATTCGGAAAGACCTCACCACTACGATAGAGAGAAAGACCATGAAGAAAAGTCTGAATGGTCAAACCCCCAAAAATTAAAAGAGAACACATACGAAACAGAGAATCGAGAATCAACCTTCCCTGATGATTACATTTTTGGTAAAAAAATTCGATAGCAATATGCCCTTTTGCTGCTGTTACGTAGGGAAGCGCGCAAGCAACAGCAATGACACCACAAGCCCTCACCAGATCGTATGCTCCTGTTATACCAATATTAAATATCCGGAGTATGACATCTGCAACTGTAATGATCATCATCAATAAAACTGACACGCCGGCAACATATGCAGATATAATGATAAGACGACTTATGAATGAGAAAAATTTCATATTTATTTCAGCATACCCCTAATATCATTAAGAAAGAGATCTCCCGGAAGTCCCTTCTCTTTGGCTGCCGTCACATATTCTGCATAGATGGGTCCCATGGAGGAAATTAAAGCCTCGTTTTCAGCCTCACTGAAAGAGATAAAAGTTTTCCCTAAATCTTTTACAAAAGCTTCACCCTGTCTGTCACTTTCGTCCCAGGCTTCCCCCTGCTTACAGATCCATTCATCACTTACCTGGGTCATAATTGTCTGTAGATTTTCAGGAAGAGAGTCCCATTTAGCCTTATTCATGACAACAAACATCGTTGTGGTATAACCAATCGCTCTGGTATCCACAACATAATCAATAACCTCTCCCTGTTTCCAGCCCTTCAAAGTTTCAACAGGACAAAAAGTAGCATCCACTACACCCTTCTGAAGGGCTTCGTAGGTTTCACCCTGACTCATGGAGAGCGGGGTCCCTCCTAAAGCGCTTACAATTTTCGCAGAAAGGCCTGTAGCACGAATCTTCATTGAAGCGATATCCGACGGGCTGGTGATATTTTTTTTACTGGCAAGAATTCCAGGTCCATGAGCATGGAGATAAAGAACATGGACGTCTGATAGTTCCTGGGGTTTATACTTCTTTACCATAGCATTGGCAATTCTGGTTGCCGTTACTCCATCGGGATATCCTACAGGAAGGTCCAATCCCTCAAGAAGAGGAAAACGCCCTCTTGAATAGGCAAAGACACTCATACCAATATCCGCTACCCCCGAAACAACAGCCTCATATGTCTGAGCTGCTTTCGTTAGAGTACCCCCGGGAAAAAATGTAATTATTATCTGTCCTTCACTTCTGTTCTCCAATTCCTTTGCCCAGGCTTCTGCTGTCTGGGCCTGGAGATGAGTAGCAGGAAAGAATACAGCATAATTAAACTCGTAAATTTCTTTTTTTTCAGTCTTTGTTTCAGTTTTCCCATCACTTTTGCTGCAGCTAATGAGAATTGTTAAAACAAGAAGAATCGTTATTATTACCCTTTTCATTTATTACTCCAGGAAATTTTTTATTAACTTTATACATATAAAACAAAAGAATCAACTGATTTGAGTTTGACAGGTATCAGGGTCCTTATTATTTTCTTCATACATCTAAATCTATAGTTCCTGCCAGAATTTCTTAAAGATCATACTTATCAATCTTCCGGGCCAAAGTCTTCCTGGTAATTTCCAAATCATGAGCAGTCCTCGTCCGGTTTTGTTTGTTATCCATAAGAACTTTAGCAATCATCTGTTTTTCATGATAGCTAACTATTTCTTCGATTGCAGTTTTAAGGGATTTACCCTGACCAACTATCTTCATCGATTCACGTCGTTCTAATATTATACCATCCTGAAAATTGAAAGAAAATATCTCTTTCCCCTCACTCAATAGAACTGCCTGATTTATCATATTCTGTAGTTCTCTGACATTTCCCGGCCAATTATAATTATTTAATCTTTCAAGTAATCCGGTATCAATACTAATAACACTTTTATTATAACGTTGATTGTACTGATTTAAAAAATGGTCCACAAGGAGAGGAATGTCCTCTTGTCTTTCTCTAAGAGGTGGGAGATAGCATGAAATAACATTAAGTCGATAATAAAGGTCCTGACGAAATTGTCCGGATTTTATCAACGCTTTCATATCCTTATTTGTGGCAGCAATTACTCTTACATCTACCTGAATCTTTTTAATCCCCCCTACACGTTCAAAACTTCTCTCCTCTAAAACTCTAAGTAGTTTTGACTGGACATCAAGAGACATGTCCCCAATCTCATCCATAAAAAGTGTACCAGAGTCGGCCAGTTCAAATTTCCCAATTTTCTGATCTATCGCCCCTGTAAAAGAACCCTTTTCATGACCAAATAATTCACTCAAAAGCAGCGTGTCCGAGAGAGCAGCACAGTTTATACCTACAAAATTTCCCTCCCTGCGAATGCTTGTAAAATGAATATATCTTGCTAAAACCTCTTTTCCGGTACCACTTTCACCTGTTATCAAAACTGTAGCAGGAGTATTTTTTATCTTATCCGCAACTTTTAGTACTTCTTTTACTTTCGGATTATCAGTGATAAAATCATAGGTAAAGACACTGTTAAGAAGAGCTCTTTTAAGATAAGTATTTTCACTCCTTAAAGCCTTTATTTCAAAATTTCTCCTTACCGTGGCCAGAAGTTTATCATTATCAATAGGTTTGAGGATATAATCAGAAGCCCCCTCCTTCATTGCATTTACGCTGCTGTCAATACTGCCATGCCCGGTTATTATCAGAACTACAATCTCAGGTTCTGCATATTTAAGTTCTCTTAGCAACTCAATTCCATCACGATGACCTTTCAACCTGATATCAAGAAGGGCAATATCAATTTTATTCTCCTGAACAATGGTAACTGACTCATTAAAGCTACCAGCCAGAAATACTCTGTATCCTTCCCTCTTAAAAAGCTTCTCAAGACCATATCTGATCCCTTCTTCATCATCCACAACAAGAATGCTTCTCCTGTCCTTTAAAGGAGTTTCCATTTATAATCCTCAATATATAATAATAAAATTTTACTTGACATTTTCACAAACCGGAATTTCAAGAGTAACTGTTGTACCAAAACCCTTTTTACTCTTAACATCTATAGTTCCTGAATTCTTGTTCATTATACCATATACAATAGACAACCCCAGTCCTGTACCTTTTCCATTTGCTTTTGTAGTAAAAAAAGGATCAAAAATATGAAGCATTGCTTCTTCATCCACTCCTGAGCCAGTATCCTTTATACTAATACAGACTTTTTTTCTGTTTTTCTGCAGATACGTTTTGATATTAATTTTTCCAGTTCCGTCAATAGCCTGGATAGAATTCTGGACCAGGTTTATTATCACCTGCTTGAGCTCATTACTACTGATAACTGCTGTCGGCAAATTGGTTTGAAATTCATTAATTATTTCAACTTTTTTTTCCTTTTCCAGACCATAGTTAATAAGTCTTATAACATCGGAAACACAGGAATTTATTTCTACTTCTTTATTTTTATCCAACTCAGATGAAGAAAAATCCAGAAGTTCACGTACAATCTTTGCTATCCGCCGGGTTTCATGTTCTATCCAGCGCAGAGATGTTCTGGTTTCTTCATTATTCTCCTCAACGAGAAGATTCTGGACGTTGGTCATTATAGAGCCTAAAGGATTGTTTATCTCATGAGAGACTCCAGCTGAAAGCATACTGAGAGACGACAACTTTTCAGCTTGAAAAATCTTTCCCTCCAGTTCATATTTTCTACTTACATCATTTATTTCAAGCACACATTGACCGTTTTCATAACTCCTGACTGCATAAAGAGGATATAATTTTATCTCATAAACAACGGATTTGGTTCTTTTAATCTCAGACCATGAACTTTTTTTCCCGCAAATAATATTCCCTATGTTTCTAATAACAGATTTATCAACAACATCAATAGATATATCTCCTATGTATCTCCCTAAAACAGCAGCTTCCTCCTTCCCAAAATTTTCAAGAAAAAAACTGTTCACTTTTTCAATAGTAAGCTCATTACTAAGGACCACAATTCCAGCCCGAAGAGAATGAATTATCTTTTCATTGTAGTCCTTGAGTAAAGTAATTTCATTTATATACTTTTCCATGGATATTTTATCCTGGTGAAGCTGCGAGGCCATTTCATTAAACCCCTGTAGAAGACTGCCTACTTCGCTTCCGGAATTGGAGATAACCTTTACATATGACTGCCCCTTACGGATACCCTCCATAGCTCCAATCAATCTGCTTATGGGCTGGGTTATCCTTCCTGATAAGTAAAAACTTAAGATAATGGTAAATAATCCAACAGCAAAAGAAACAGATAGTAGAATTTTATTAATTCCTGCAAGAATAGTTAAATAAGGTTCATTGGAAATAAGAAGAATTAAGATAAGGTCCTCTTCTCCGTCAGGCTTTTGCAGTTTTCCTAATTTCTGAAACGCAGCATTAAAGCTCCCTTCTTCCAGTTCAAGATTATAGACTTCCTTGTATGGAATATCCAGAAACAGGGGGGTCATGATCCCCTTAAATATATCTTCATCAAAAAACCTGCCTGTTCCAACATCACTGTAGGTCGCAAGGAAAACTACAGATCTTTCGTGCAAAGGGAGATTTCTATAGAATTGTTCATCTATTTTTTTAAAAATAAAAAACTCCAGGATATCCTTATTTACATACTTGAGAGTCCCTACCAGATAAACATTACCGTCAATCTCTCTTAGTTCTATGTATGGATGATTTTTACGGGACATCATCTTCTCCAAATCTTTATAGGGAAAAGATACACTTCCAGATAGAATATATTCATTTGGACTGCCGGATTGTTTTTTTAGTATAATTGAATCTATTCCAGATAGTAAAATTATCTCATCAAACCATTCTTCCATAGTATTTCTGGAATAGAACATCTTAGGATTTTCAATTAGGGCCTGATACTTCTCATCTTTATTGATTCTAATAAGGGTTTTCCATATAGTTCTCACCCACGAATTATAATTCTCGTAAACAGCATTTGCTTCTATCTCAAGCTCCACTCTTGCGCCTACTTCATTACTTCTGGTAATAACACCTGTAACGAAAAAAATAGTTAGAGCGGATTGGAAAATAACAACGCCAATAAAAAAAAACAATGTCCTTGAAAAAAGCTTCATATCAGTATTGTATCAATTAACCAACTCTGAACCAACAATAAGGTTAACTATTTCTTCGGTAGTAGTTTCTTTTTTAATAAGATCACCAACTTTCTCTCCCCTCCTCATGACTATGATTCTATCAGCAACCTCAAATACATCCCGCATCTGATGACTTATTAAGATAATGGCAAGTCCATGATCTTTAAGAGAATTAACAAGATCCAGTACCTGTTTCTGCTGGGCGACGCCCAATGAAGCAGTTGGTTCATCCATTATGAGCACCTTTGCATTCCAGTAGATAGACTTGGAAATTGCAACAGCCTGTCTTTGCCCTCCGGAAAGAGTTCGAACATTATTCTTTAAAGATGGAATTTTGATATCCAGTTTTTCAAGTACCTTCACAGATTCGTTATGCATATAAGTATGATCAAGGACAGGAAGAAATCCAAATTTCTTTTTTGTTTTTTCTCTGCCCAGAAAGATATTGGAGTATACGTTCAGATTCTCTGCAAGAGCAAGGTCCTGATAAATAGTCTCTATCCCAACTGCAAGTGCATCCATAGGGGTATGAATTTTAGCTTCCACCCCTTTATAAAAGATAGTTCCGCCATCAGAAGGATAAACTCCTGAAATCATCTTTATAAGTGTCGATTTTCCAGCCCCGTTATCTCCAAGTATGGCAACAACCTCTCCCTCTTTTACACCAAAACTCATCTTATCCACAGCCACAAGGCCACCGAATCTTTTTGTTATATCCTTTGTTTCTAATAAATAGCTCATTTATTTACTCCTCGTATGTTGGTTCAGGAAAAAATTGATCAATAAGTACTGCAGAAATCAGAATAACTCCAACAATAATATACTTATCGAAGGTCGGTATTCCCATTATCCTCAAGCCCGTTTCCAGAACTGCAATTATTAAAGCACCCAAAATGGTCCTCCAGACAGTACCCTTGCCGCCATAAAGGCTTGCACCGCCAATAACAACTGCGGCAATAGAATCCAGAAGCAAAGATGCACCGGCATCTGCTTTTCCTGTTACATATTTAAGTACATACAAAACACCTGCCAGAGATGCCAAAAAGGAGGAAAGCATATATATCTTTACTATATGCCTGTTAACATTTATTCCCGACCTTATTGCAGCATCCTTATTGCCGCCAATAGCATATGTATGTTGTCCAAATTTAGTCCGGGCAAGAATAAATGCAAAAACAGCAATAAAAACAAATGATATAAAAACTACATTGGGAAGAAATTCATAAACCTTTACACCTCTTGGTACTTCGGGTCTGGAAAAGAAGGAAATGCCGCCGCCATTTACAAAATAGATAAAATTACCATTACCAATTTCATTGGCCAAAAGAGGCAGGTTCTTGGCGGCTTTTTCAGATATTAACAGTTCGGAAACTCCATGACAAATACCAAGCATTGAGAAAGTTGCAATAAAAGGGGGCACTTTCAAATGCGAAATAAGAAAACCATTTATTAATCCGGGAATAAGCCCGATTACAAGAGTAATAATAATTCCAAGAATAATAGAAGAAAGAGAATCCATTCCGGATTGATAGAATGCAGCAATAAGTTTTGCAGAAACAATAGTGGCAAGACCCATTACATAACCGGCAGAAAGATCAATACCTCCTGTTATTATTACAAACAACTCTGCTGTTGCCATAAGAAATATAGCAGTCCCAAAAAAGAAAATAATCTGAAAGGCATTTAACGATAAAAACCCTCTGGCCATAAGGCTGAAAAAAACAAGTTCAGCAACCAGAAAAATAAGTGCCCACTGTCTGCCAATTTTTAGAAGCATATCTATACGATCACGTTTTGCAAGACTTTGCATTGTAGAACCTCCTCCCATTAAAAAAGATCCGGAAACAACTCATCAATAACTACTGCCAGAATAAGTAGTAATCCAACAGCTATATATCTGTAAAAAGGCTCTATTCCGGAAATCAATAACCCGTTCTCAAGTACAGCAATAAGAAAGACTCCAATAACCGATGCAATTAATCGCCCCTTTCCACCCATAAGACTTGCTCCACCGATAACCACCGCTGCCACAGCAAACAATTCATACATGGCCCCAAAAGTGGTAAAATTCCCTATTCCTGTCTGGAAAACATTAAATACCCCTGCAATTCCGGCAATAAACGATGACAACACATAAATTTTAACTATATGTTTCTTTACATCAATTCCCGACCTTACAGCAGCATCCTCATTCCCCCCGATAGCATAGGTATGCTGACCGAATTTTGTATTTTTTAACAGATGCCAAAGTACAAGAAGAATGATAATAAGAAAAATAAAAGAATTTGGAATAAGCCGTAGATACTCCCGTATCTTATCATTACCAACCCCATAAGGAAGACCAAAAAAACTAAATCCATCTCCCCGTTTAAAGTATAAGATATATCCATTTCCAATCTTTGTAAGACTGTCAGGAAGCATTGCCACAGGGAAACCCTTGCATATCTTCAATGCAATCCCATTTGTTATTCCCCACATACCAAGAGTTGCTATAAAAGGAGGCACTCTATACTTTGAAATTACTATACCGCTTAACAAGCCGGGTAAAATAGAAACAACAAGAGCAATAGAAACACCAATAAAGATGCTGAATGCCGGTGAAAAATTACCACTGTTAAACATTATCTGGATTATTTTTCCTGCTGTTACCGAAGAAAGCCCCATAACAAATCCAATGGAAAGGTCAATTCCACCACTTATTATTACAAAGGTTTCTGCACTGGCCATTAGAATAGCTATTACTGAAAGGTGTATAATATTTTGAAAATTCACAATACTGAAGAAACCTCTTCCAGTAAAACTGAACAAAACTATAAAGGATATTAGAAAACAAAATGCCCAGTTTCTGGCTATTACCTTTAATAATCTGGATTCTTCAATCATCTGATTTAAACTACTAGTCAAAATAGATCTCCCTCTTTTATAGTAACTCGAAATTCTTCTCTAATGTAACAGAATTATTAAGATTATAAAAAAAGGGGGCCTTTCGGCCCCCCGTTGACCCCCACATATTAAGGGGAATTCCCTATTTGTAGATAAATTCATCCATGTCAGGATCATTTACATTATCCGGGGTAAAGTACTCAAATCCTGGAATTACTGATTTGGGAACATCCGCTCCTTCAGTAAGGAACTTATATCCCCATTCTACTGCAAGATAACCAATTTCGTATGGTTTTTGAGCAAGAACAAGATCAACCTGTCCTTTCTTAAGAGCATTTATCATATCCACAGTGGCATCCCATGTAGCAAGCTTAACTGCTCCAACAAGTCCTGCATTTACTACAGCCTGATATGCTCCCTGGGAAGAATACACATTAGTTGCAAAGATTCCTGCAATATCAGGATCTTTCTGAAGAGCAGCAAGAGTCTGGTCAGTAGCTTTCTGCTGGACATCCATATTGTAATCAACACCAACCAGTTCAATATCCGGAAATTCTTCAATTCCCTCTTTAAACCCCTTAACTCTTCCCATTACTGAAGAAACATCAGGGTTTGTTGAATTAACATAGACCTTACCTTTGCCTCCAATCATTTTTGCAAGGTTCTCGGCTATCTCTCTACCACCCTTCTCATTATTTGAACCAATATAGCTTAACGGGAAGGAATACTCACTGTCTACAGAATAATCACCGTTTCCAAGAAATGTATCTACAGTAATTATTTCAATACCCTTATCATACAATTTTTTAAGAGGAGTAATCAGTGCATCAATAGCTGTTGGAGCAATAAGGACCATATCAATTCCGCCCTGTGCAACAGTTGCCTCTAATATTGGGACCTGTACTTCAGGGCCCCACGCTTTCGGGAATTCAGCAACAATTATATTAACACCAAGTTCTTCACCCTTGGCCCT
>DAOWMA010000104.1 GCA_030643345.1 Spirochaetaceae bacterium | reverse complement strand
GTAGAAAAGGTCCACTTATCAACTACAGGTGCTTTCCCATAAAGAGCTGTATGTGCTTCTACTCCGGACTGAACAATTGGATGATCTTCCGGGATTTTCCATGTTGGGAAATAGAGTTCCTGACCATAATCTTTATCTCTCCAGCCTTTTTTTACATAGTCCGGCATATATACTTCAATAGCTTCTTCACTTTCACCTATAGCTTCTGCCATATATTTCTTTACCTGACTTATTGCAAGTTCAGCATCTTCTCCCCAGGTAAGACGTCTGTCCATATAAAGCATTGCCTGATCCGGAACTGCACACTGAGAAGGACCCTTAACGTCAATCTGAGAAACAACTATTGTTCCCTTTCCCAGGAAATTGTCATCATCAGGTTGAAGATCTTCGTTAAGTTTTTCCATTGAAAGAGCAGCTTTTGCAGCTTTGTATGCGGCACTAACACCTCGTTCCGGTGCTGAACCATGAGAAGATACACCCTTAATTTTGGCTACAATTTCCATTCTTCCTCTATGACCACGATACAATCTGCAGCTTGTAGGTTCTGTGGAAACAAAAAAGTCCGGTTTAAAATTTTCTTCTTCAATTAAGTACTTCCAGCACATACCGTCGCAGTCTTCTTCCATAACTGTAAATGTAAAGTAAGCACTGAACATGCCATCATAACCGAGTTCTTTCAGAATTCGACCGGCTGTAATCATGGATGCAGCCCCACCTTTCTGATCGGAAGTACCTCTGCCATGAATAAGACCATCTTTAATGAGACCGGAAAATGGGTCCAGGTCCCACTGGGCAAGGTCCCCTACTTCAACTGTATCGATATGTGCATCAAATGCAATCTCTTTAGGACCAAAACCTACTCTACCAATAACACTTCCCAAACCATCAAACCGCACTTCATCAAATCCAGCTTCTTCACAAAGACTCTTAATCAGCCTGCATACATTTTCCTCTTTTGAACTGTATGATTTTGTCTGGACCATCTTTGATAGATTTTTTGCTGTGTACTCACTGTACTCTTTGGCCTTTGCCAAAATTTCTTCATTAATTCCCATTTATTTTTCTCCTATGGGCGGGGGAACCCCGCCATTACATATTATTTTCCCCGTGGGCACGGAAACTGTGCCCCTACGGTTTGATCTTATCCATCCTGTCCCATACGCCGTGGGCTGATACGGCTGCCTTTGCGTATATCTCATGCACATCGAATGGGAACTCTCTGTTTTCCATTACAACATTTCCGTTTACAATTACTGTTTCAACATCTGCACTTGTCATACCAAATACCATATGTCCTCCGATATTATCTGCTACAAGAGGTGACGGGCTCAAATAATCTGCAACTACTATATCGGCCTTATATCCAGGTGCTAACTGACCAAAATCAGCATTAAAATTCCTTCTAAGAAGTTCATTACCATTCGAGAGGAAGCCCAGGAAGTCTCCCGGCCACATAGGACCGCCATCATCTTTATGTTTAAAATAAGCCACCTTTATTTCCTCATACATATTTGGTCCAATACCATCAGTACCAAGAGCAAGGTTTTTATAATCCCCCAGCCTGCTGTTATATCCAACATTATTGTTCATATTGGACCTTGAATTGTGAACAAGAAAACCGTTTCTCTCATTTAAAATCTCAATCTCTTCTGTATTAAGGAATATCCCATGCACAAGAATTGTTTTTTCGTTAAGCATTCCAAAATTATCCAGACGCTTTACAATATCCTGACCATAAACCAGGTGACTCTGGGAAACATCATAACTACCTTCTGCAACATGCAGATGAAGACCTTTACCAGTAGTTTTAATTGCATCGGCCATCATTGCAAGACCATCATCATTAATGGTAAATGGAGCATGCCCCCCAATATGAGACTCAAAGATATAAGGTTTGGAAGAATCTTTTTTATCTGCATCAATCTCTTTTGCAAAGCGGATGTTCTCTTCTACCCCTTCCTTCATCTGATCCAGACCATTTCGATATGTCACTTCATAGCAGGTCATACCACGAAGCCCAACCTCTTCCATAGATCTTCTTATTGTTGAGAGTGAACCGGTAATATAATTTGGACTAGCATGATGATCTATTACAGAGGTAGTTCCAGCTTTTATTGCGTCAATGGAGCTGATAATACCCGAGTAATATGTAGATTCTTCATCCAGGGCCCTATCCATTCTCCACCATAGGTTTTTAAGGGTAGAGACAAAATCCGGAGTAGGACCAATATTGGCCATAATCCCTCTTGAAAGCCCGGAATAGTAGTGGTGATGTGAACATGTTAAACCGGGATATGTAAGTTTATCTGTACCATCGATTACTTTATCTGCTTTATACTTTGAAGCCACACCAGGACCAACATCAATAATATCAGTACCGTCTATAACAACATCCACATTATCCCACACTTTCGGTGGATTAAACTGCATTGCTTTTGTATTTTTTATTACTATCATTCTTTTATTCCTCCACTGGGCCTAACAAATAGTTGTACTCATTGTAGATAGTCTGAACGACTCTTTTTACCTCGGGATAATCAGCATGGGTAGGTTCATTACCGGAAAGAACTCCATCATTATTTATGGTGAGATCATAAAGTTTATCAACCAGTCTCATTTTTACAGCAGAGCCGTCTATATAAAAACCGCTGTTTTCACTATTTTCGAAATCTCCCACAGAACTGAATATTGTAAATTTATCTTTGTATGGTTTACCATTATATGGACAGAACGTTGCACAGTTACCACATTCATTACAGTAAGCATCCACATGAATAATCTGATAATCATCCTTAAACCCTGTAAATTCAAGTGCCAGATTGGCTCTGTTTGGACAAACATCAACACACTTATTACAGATATAATTACATTCCAGACATCTTGCAGCCTCTTTTTCTGCAAACCCGACTACATCATAATCGACTTTTCTATTAAGAGGAGCCTGAAGAGTGCCCTTTTTTGCCAAAATATCTTCTTTATTATTTAAATCTTTAAGAAATGTATACGAAGCCTTTCTGGACCAGTCTGAATCGTTATTCCTGCAGATAGCATCCGCAGCTCTTCTTCCTTCCTGAATACACTGGACTATAGTCGAAGGTCCTGTTCGACCATCCCCAATTAGATAAACACCGTCTTCTTTAAGTTTAAGGTTATCATCTGTATCAAACCAGCCCTTGCTGTTTGGAGCAATCCCGGCACCTTCCAGTACAGCAGGATCAACTGTTTCACCAATAGATGGAATTAAAGTATCAATTTTAATAGTTTCTGTTTTTTCCGTTGGAACAGGTCTTCTTCTACCGCTTGCGTCCGGTTCACCAAGTTCCATTACACGAAGAGTAAGAGTTCCATTTGCATCAAATTTTTCCGGATTACGGAGCCACCTAAACGGGATATCCTCTTCCAGGGCATCCTCATACTCTTCAGGGCTTGCAGGCATCTGGTCTTCCGCTCTTCTGTAAACAACCTGAACACTTTCTACACCATCTACCCTAAGGGCGGCTCTTGCAGCATCCATAGCTGTATCTCCAGCACCTACAACAGCAACATGCTTACCAAGTTTAATAGCATTCCTGTCCTTATTATAACTGTTAAGAAACTCAAAAGAAGGAATAATATTTGTATTATCACCATCTATAGGGAAAGCTCTTACACCTTCAGCTCCTATTGCAAGACAAATCGTATCAAACCCTTCTGCTTTCAGATCTTTAATACTGAACTCAGGCCCCACACCAAAAACAAACTTAACTCCATGGGCTTCAATAAACTCAATATCACTAAGAATTGCTTCCCGTGGAATTCTAAAATGGGGTATAACATGTTCAACTACACCACCGGCAGATTCATGTTTATCATAAATAGTTACATCAAACCCTTCTCTGCTTAGAAAGTAAGCTGAAGAAAGGCCGGCAGGTCCTGCACCGACAACTGCAATTTTTTTATCCTTATCAATAGCGGGAGCTTTCCATTTCTTCTTATAATCCTCAAAACCATTCTGAATAGCTATCTTCTTTATTTCCCGTATTTCAACTGTTCCTTCATAATCAAGACGGGTGCAGTTATACTGACACTGATGAGAACATATATGACCCGTTATAGAAGGAAGGGCATTTTTTTCATAGATAAGCTCAACTGCTTCCGCATATCTCTTCTGACCAACCAATTTTATGTACTCAGGGATATCCTGGTTTATGGGACAGGCAACTGTACAGGGAGCTACATAACAGTCAAAGATAGGAAGGTCCTCATCTACTTCCGCTTTATCGTTACCTCTCCACTCCTTCTTCGTATAATGAGAGCTTAGAGCATTTTCAGCTAATGCTTCAAGTTTATCCACATCAATCTTATCCATTGACCATGCAGAAGATTTTTCAAGAAGGTCTGTCATATCTTTTAATCTGTTATAACCACCAGGCTGCAGGAGATCTGTGGCGAGTGTTATAGGCCTTATACCTGTTGCAAAAATTTCTTCCACATTGAATTTTGATGCCCCACCTGAATATGAGATAGGGAGTTCACCGTTAAATTTTCTGGAAATCTTTGCTGCAAGATTAATAGACAGTGGGAATAAGGCCCTTCCGGACATATACATCTCGTCCCCGGGAAGAACACCCTTATTATTTACAGACCCAAGAGTATTGGTAAGCTTAACACCAAACTGAAGTTTTTCTTTTTTTGATGTTGCAATAAGACGTTCCAGTATACCCTCTGCATCTTCGTACTGCAGATCATGAGAGAAAGCATCCCTTGAAAGACCTACATAATCAAAACCAAGGCTATCAAGAATTTCCCGAACTCTGTCAAAACCAAGTAAAGTTGGATTAAGTTTAACAAATGTATTTAACTTTTTCTCTGTAAGCATATACATACAGATATCTTCAATCTCCTTAGGGGGACATCCATGCATTGTAGAAAGAGTAAGCTGATTACAAAGCTTAGCCGGAACTTTCCCAGAAATACCCCTTAAAGATGCTGCCTTACCTTCAAGATCAGTTCCTTTAAGAAAACTGCCATCTTCTATAATATCCTGCAGTTCTTTGGCATATACAGCAAATTTTTCATTGGAAGTAGAATCCATCATATCATTGATAAATGTCTGAACTCTCTCATTTTTTATACCTGCAAGATCATACCCTACACTCATATTATAGATAAAAGATCGTTTATTACTGTTGTTAAGATCAAATAGTTCTTCCATTAAATGGAGTATAAACCAGGCTTTAAGGTATTCATCATAAGCTTTGGTAAGTGTAAACTCTGTAGACCATTCTGTGTTAAAACATTCATCCTCAGCATCAATACAAGGCTTGGGTACTTCAAGGGTATCCAGGATCTGTACAGTTTTAAGTTCAAAAAACCTTCCTCCTGTAAGATAAGAAGCAATAATATTCTGTGTAAGCTGAGTATGAGGACCTGCAGCAGGACCCAATGGGGTTTCACTTCGTTCTCCAAAGATCTCTAAATTATCACTGTTTATTTTTTTAAAAAACTGGTCCCTGTGAATACCAAAGATAGATCCATCTTTCTTATATTCACTGAAAATTCTTTTTACCAGTTCTGAAAATGAAACAGGTCTCATTAAATCACCCATATTAACCCCTTTTTTTTAATGATATATAAATTAAGATTGTTTTGCCTTCTTACCATAATATACTATTTCTCTTTCAATGCAAGAGTTATTTACAAAAAACTGAGGTTTTAAGCAATTTATATTCTTTTTTTTAATTTTAGTGTTTTTTTTCACCTTACTATTGCGTATCAGCGTAATTTAGTATATTGTACACTACACAACCAATGAAACTGTTTTAAAATATATTCATACAAAGAGGTGAGAAAATGATTGATTTAACAATTAACAAAGAAGTAAGACAAAGAAACATTGAAAGATGCCGGGAAAAAGGCATTGTTTATCCAACAATTGCTCAAATGATGGATCCTTCTACAATTCCTGCGAAAATAAAAGATAAACTTAAAGAAACAGGGTTATGGGATGTAGATGCTGCAAACCTTTTTAGAATTACCTGGAGAAATGAACCAAAAGAAACAGGAGGTCTTCATGGGAATGTCAACTACATGGAGATTCCCAGGGAACTAACCGGTGTAAAAGCAAGAGTTTTTGCTCTTATCGGAAAATATTTTCCTACAGGATCACATAAGGTTGGAGCAACTTATGGTTGTCTGGCTCCGGCATTGGTAACAGGGGCCTTTGATTCTACAAAACAAAAGGCAGTATGGCCTTCTACTGGTAACTACTGTCGTGGTGGTGCATACAACTCTGTTCTTCTGGGATGTGATTCAATTGCTATTCTTCCTGAAGAGATGAGTGCAGAGCGTTTCAACTGGCTGAAAAATGTTGCAGGTGAAGTTATTGCAACTCCCGGATGTGAATCCAATGTAAAGGAAATTTTCGACAAATGTCATGAGCTCGACGAAGAGAGAGGTGACAGCATTGTTATCTTCAATCAATTTGATGAATTCGGTAACTATCTCTGGCACTACAATGTAACAGGAAAAGCTTTAGAAGATATGCTTACACAGGAAAGTGTTAAAGCAGAACAGCTAAAAGGTTACTGTTCCACTACAGGTTCTGCAGGTACAATAGGGGCCGGAGATTATCTGAAACAGAAGTATCCTGAAGTAAAACTTGTTGCTGGTGAAGCACTTCAGTGCCCAACACTTCTCAACAACGGTTTCGGTGGGCATAGAATTGAAGGTATTGGTGACAAGCATGTACCATGGATACATAATGTAAGAAATACAGACATGATAATTGCCATAGACGATCAGGATTCCATGGATGTACTTCGTCTGTTTAATGATGAAGCAGGTAAGGAATATCTAAAATCCAAAGGTATTAGTGCAGAAATAATTGAAAAACTTCCACTTCTGGGGATTTCCGGTATTGCCAACCTTCAGTCAGCTATTAAGATGGCTAAATACTATGAGATGGATGAAGAAGACGTAATTGTTACTGTTCTTACAGATTCCGAAGAGATGTATACATCCAGACTAAAAGAAATGAACGATGCAAACGGTAAGTTTACTTCTGAAAATGCTGCAGCTGTTTATGCAAGAAGCTTAATGGGTATTGGAATTGATAATACGCTTGAACTTACATACTACGACAGATTAAGGATTCATAACCTGAAATACTACACATGGATAGAACAGCAGGACAAAACTTATGAAGAAATAAATGCTCAGTGGTATGACAAAAAATACTGGACCAATATTC
>DAOWMA010000198.1 GCA_030643345.1 Spirochaetaceae bacterium | reverse complement strand
TTATCCTCGTTGGGAACGCCCATTCTTCTTGCAATTGCACCGGTAGCAATAATGACGGTTGCTGTTTCCATCTCTCTGGAAGATGTCTTTACTTTAAAGGGCCTTTTTGACAGATCAACTGATTCCACTGTTTCTGTAAATATTTCAACACCATGACCAACAGACTGTTTTCTAATAGTTGCCATCAACTCAGGACCAGTCATCCCTTCCGGGAATCCCGGGAAATTTTCAATCTCATTTGTTGTTGTAAGCTGTCCGCCAGGTGCTATACCACCAGCCATCCAGCCTTCAAATAATGTAGTGTTCAGGCCGGCTCTGGCTGAATATATTGCAGCAGTATGTCCGGCAGGACCGGATCCTACTATAATTACGTCGTTCATATTTCCTCCTATAGGTTGCATAGGCGAGCAGCAAACGTAGTTTGCGACCAGCCATAAATTCGTAGAGACGTAGCGTGCTATATAGCACGCTACGTCTCTACAGGAATATAATAAAAATCATATATAACGTCAATCTTAGAATTTAATAACCCAAATCCAGCATTGCATCGGCTACTTTTCGGAATCCAGCTATATTTGCTCCCTTTACGTAATTAATATAACCATCAGCCTGTTTGCCTTCTGTAACACAGGCTTCATGAATATCTTTCATAATTCTACGCAGTTTATCATCTACATCTTCTGCAGCCCAGGAATACTTCATTGCGTTCTGGGACATTTCAAGTCCGGAAACAGCAACCCCACCCGCATTTGCAGCTTTACCAGGTCCAAAAGGGACCTTACTGTTAATAAATTTATTAACTGCATCGGTGGTACATCCCATATTTGAAGTTTCAATAACATACTTTACACCGGATTTTATCAGAGCATCTGCATCATCTTCATTCAATTCATTCTGAAAAGCACATGGGAATGCCATATCAACTTTTTCTTCCCACGGTTTTTTTCCTGCAAAAAACTTAACACCAAATTTCGCTGCATAAGGTTCAACAACATCATTATTTGAAGATCTTAATTCCAGCATATAGTCCCATTTTTCCTTTGTTGAAATACCTTCCTCATCAAGTATATAACCATCAGGCCCGGAAATAGTAACAACCTTTGCCCCAAGTTCTGTGGCTTTAATACAAGCCCCCCATGCAACATTCCCAAAACCTGATACAGAGATCACCTTATCTTTCAGAGTGTCACCATGAGCTTTTACAACTTCATCAGCAAAATAAACACTACCATATCCAGTTGCTTCAGGCCTAATTAGAGATCCTCCCCAATTACGACCTTTACCTGTAAGAACTCCGGTATTCTCTCCCCTAAGCCGCTTATACTGACCATACAAATATCCTATCTCTCTACTGCCAACTCCAATATCTCCGGCAGGAACATCTGTTTCCGGTCCGATATATTTTTGCAGCTCTGTCATAAAGGACCTGCAAAACCTCATAATCTCGGTATCTGATTTCCCTTTTGGATTAAAATCAGAACCACCTTTAGCTCCACCCATAGGAAGAGTAGTAAGACTATTCTTAAAAATCTGCTCAAATCCAAGAAATTTCAAAGTACCAAGAGTAACACTGGGGTGGAATCGTAAACCCCCTTTATAGGGACCAATACTATTATTAAACTGAATTCTATAACCCTTATTTACCCGTACTTCTCCTTCATCATCTTCCCACTCAACCTTAAACATAAAAGTTCTGTCCGGTTCCGTAATCCGTTCCAGAATTTTAGCATCCAGGTATTCAGGATCATTGTTAACGACATCAATTACAGACTCCAATACCTCGTTTACTGCCTGGATAAACTCAGGTTCTCCGGTATTCCTCATTTCCAAATCAGACATAAATTCTTTCTGGTTATACATTCCAATATCCTCCAAATAAACTACTAAGTATTTATAAATGTACAGTAACGCTCTCTACTGTGACAGTCAAGATAATAATTTAAAGATTGCTGTATTATTCAATTATATTCCGATTTATAATTGATGTATAAGAGAAATATCAGATTATAGAATCCTCAGCAATTATTCTTGTGTAACAAATTATGATGTAATATCATAGGGGAATAAAGGTTTCTGCCAGGATATCAACAATAAGGGATGATCTTAGGTAAAAGGACATATCATATGGAACAATTAGATTTTATATTAAAAGAAACAGCTTTTCATGAACTCATGTCCAGAAGGATCAGGGAAATTCTCCTGGTTTGCAGTCATTATGACAAATTTATGCTTGATGAAGATGGTAGAATAGATGAACAGCTTTTTCAGGAATATATGGCACTCAGTCTTCATTATCCTCCCCGGATGACACAGGCAACCACAGCTGAAGAGGCTAATCAAGCACTTGAAAATAAATTTTTTGACCTGGTTATTCTAATGCTCAGTGTAGGAGAAGATAATCTCGTAGATTTAGCTGAAGGAATAAAAAGTAAATATCCTTCAAAACCAATAATTCTTCTTACCCCTCTTTCTACCAAAGAAACTATGAAAAGAATTAAAATGGAAGATCCAAGTTCAATCGACTATATATTTTCATGGCAGGGTAATACAAATATAATGCTCGCTATGGTTAAACTTCTGGAAGACAGGATGAATGTCGACCCGGATGTGAATAATGTAGGAGTTCAATCCATTATTCTAGTAGAAGATTCAGTCCGTTACTATTCAAGTTACCTCCCTGTAATTTATGAAACACTATTCAAACAGGCAAGAAGCCTAATGAAAGAAGGGTTAAATGAATGGGAACAGACTATTCGAATGAGAGGACGACCCAAAATTCTTCTTGCAAGGTCCTATGAAGAAGCTCTAACGTTATATGAAAAATACAAAAAAAATATCCTGGGTGTAATTTCTGATATTGCATATCTAAAAAATGGTAAAATTGATAATGAAGCAGGATTAACTCTTTGTGCACATATTCGAAAAGAGAATTTTGACCTTCCAATTCTACTCCAGTCTTCACAATTGGAACATAAAGAAGATGCTTTAAAAGCAGGAGCATCATTTATACACAAACACACAAAAACCCTGCTTAAAGAACTTGAACACTACATTCGAATTAATTATGGGTTTGGAGATTTCATATTCAGAGACCCTGACACTCTTGAACCTGTAGGAACTGCAACAAATTTAAAGGAATTACAAAATCTGATAATGCAGATTGATGATAAATCTTTCACCTACCATGTTCAAAATAATGAAATTTCAAAATGGCTTAAAGCCAGAGCACTGTTCACCCTGGCAAATTATTTAAGACCAAAAACTATTAGTGATTTTACAAATATTACCGAAATGAAGCAATTTATTTACAAATCAATAAAAGATTTCCGAACCCAGCATGGAAGGGGTATTATTGCAGAATTCAGTAATAATAGATTTGATGAGTTAACATTCTTTTCCCGAATAGGTTCCGGTTCATTAGGAGGAAAAGGGAGAGGACTGGCTTTTGTAGATCAACAGCTTAAAAAAAATGAAATTACCAATAAATTTAACAATGTTATTATTTCCATCCCAAGAACAATTGTATTAACAACAGAAGTCTTTGATGAATTCATGCAAACAAATGATCTTTACGATATAGCACTATCCAATGATGACGATAAATTAATTTTAAATACTTTTTTAAAGGCAAAATTCCCTAAAACGCTCCTTTCCAATCTGGATACAATTCTGAAAAATATTACCCAGCCAATTGCCGTACGATCTTCCAGCCTTTTAGAAGATTCTCATTATCAGCCATTTGCAGGGATATACACTACGTATATGCTTCCAAATAATGGGGAGAAACTTTTATCCAGACGTAAAGAATTATGTAAAGCAATTAAAAGTGTTTATGCATCAACCTATCTTAAGCAAAGTAAAGATTATATGAAAGCAACTCACAATATTATTGAAGATGAAAAAATGGCAGTTATTATTCAGGAAATTACAGGAAATAATTTTGGGAATAAATACTACCCCAATATATCAGGTGTAGCCCGGTCTCTTAATTTTTACCCTATAGGTTCTGAAAAAGCTGAAGAAGGCATTGTAAATATTGCTTTCGGACTTGGTAAAACTGTAGTGGAGGGAGGTATTTCTCTTAGATTTTCTCCTTATCACCCAAAGAAGATTATACAACTTTCAAATCCTGGACTGGCAATAAAGAATAGTCAAAAACAGTTTTATGCGCTGGATATGAATTCAAAAGATCTGGATCCAAAAGAAATCGATGGTGGTAATTTACTGCATATTGAAATTGAAGAAGCAGAAAAAGATAATTCCCTTGGTCTTATTGCATCTACCTATGATTTTGAGAATAACAGGCTTAGGGAAGGTACAGACAGAAAGGGTAAAAAAATAATTACCTTTTCCAGTATTTTAAAATATTCAATGTTTCCACTTGCAGAAATATGTAAAACAATTCTTAAGATGGGTCAGGATATTATGAATGGACCAATAGAAATTGAATTTGCAGTTAACCTGAATACAGAAGATGGCGAACCGGAAACTTTTAGTTTTCTGCAAATAAGACCTATAGTTAAGGGTTCTGAGGGTGTTGATACAGATATAGGCACTGTGGATTCAGAAAGAATACTTATTTATTCAGAAAAAGCCATGGGTAATGGGGTTTATGAGGATATTAAAGATCTAATCTACATAAAACCAGATTCCTTCGACCCTGGGAAAACAAAAAATATGGGAAAAATAATAAGTGACCTAAACGCTGAATTCAAAAATACAGGTAATAATTATGCATTGGTTGTTCCCGGAAGACTGGGATCCACAGACCCCTGGCTGGGGATTCCAATCGTCTGGACAGATATCTCCCATGCCAGAGTTATAACTGAAACAGGTACCAGTAATTTTAGAGTTGAACCCAGTCAGGGAACTCATTTTTTTCAAAACATAACGTCCCTTGGATGTGCCTATCTAACCATCAACCCCTATGT
>DAOWMA010000164.1 GCA_030643345.1 Spirochaetaceae bacterium | reverse complement strand
TCAGTCAGAAAATGTATTTTCACTATTAATCGTAGATGATGAACCTCTTTTTCTTGAACTGCTTCAAACAGTTTTCAGTAAAGATGGTTATATCCTTCATACAGCAGGGAACGGAGTGGAGGCGCTTACAATATTGGAGAAATTCAATGTTGATGCAGCTCTCGTTGATCTGCAAATGCCGAAAATGGACGGACTTTCCCTGTTAAAAGTGATCAAAGAAAAATATCCTGGAATTATGGTTATCATGCTGACAGGCAGGGGGGGGATAGACAAAGCTGTACAGGCTATAAAACTCGGAGCAGTTGATTTTCTGAAAAAACCTTTTCCCACAGCGGAATTACGTGTTCGGATCGATCAGTTGTACCGCATATGGCGGCTTCAGAAAGAAAATAAAAATCTTAAAGAAAAGATCAATTTTACATTTGGTTTTGAGCGTTTGGTGGGCAACTCAGGCGTCATGTCGAAATTAAAGGGTACAATCCTGCAAATAGGGAAATCTGATGCTTCCGTACTGATTCAGGGGGAAACAGGAACAGGAAAAGAACTGGTTGCCAGGGCAATTCACTTTCACAGCCCACGGGCGGAGAATGCCTTTGTGCCCGTCGATTGTGCTGCCATCAGCGAAACTGTTATAGAAAGTGAACTCTTCGGGCATGTTAAGGGAGCTTTTACAGGAGCATATACCAATGTCCCGGGATTGATCCGCAGTTCTGAAGGGGGAACTCTTTTTTTTGATGAGATTGGGGAACTTTCTCCAACCGTTCAGGCAAAATTACTAAGGACCATTCAGGAGAGGGAAGTAAGACCTGTGGGAAGTACAAAAAGTTATCCTGTAAATATCCGGGTACTTGCTGCAACCAACAGGGACCTTGAGAAGGAAGTAGGTGAAGGAAGGTTCAGGGAAGATCTGTTCTACCGGCTTAATGTAGTAACTGTAAAGGTGCCGCCGTTACGGGAAAGAAAAGAGGATATTGGCCTGCTGGCAAGATATTTTATCAGGCAGTTAAAAACTGATTTTTCAACTATCGATCAAATTTCTGATGAAACACTAAAAATTATTTTCCAGTACGACTGGCCGGGCAATGTCCGGGAATTGCAGAATATGATTATTAGGGCTATTGCGATGGGAAAGGGGAAAGTAATTCTTCCGGCAGATCTCCCCCCCTCTCTCCACAACATGATTAGCATTCCGGAGGATGTGCTGCAGAAAAGTGCTGTAAACGGGGACAGCCTGGTTGCCTATGAACAGGCAGCCATTCATAATGCACTGCAGAAATGCAACGGAAACCGTCAGGAAGCTGCTGAAATCCTGGGCATTGGGGCCGCAACTCTCTATCGGAAACTTAAGCTGTATAAAATAACAGGTGCTACTTAAGTGCTTCTTTTATTGCTTTGAGAACTTCCCACGGAGTATAGGGTTTCTGCAGGAAGGGGAAGCCTTTTTCCTTTATTACAGACCACTGTGATTTATTATCCATATAGCCGCTGGTAAGTAATATTTTTAGTTCAGGTTTTTTTATCAGCAAGCTGTCTGCCAGCTTGACACCGCTCACATCCGGAAGTACTACATCGCTGAACACAATATCAAACTTCCCCTTCTCTCTCTCAAAAAGATCAAGCGCCTCTTCAGCCTTTTCTGCCACAGATACAACATAACTTTTTTCGGTGAGTATCTGTGCAGCAAACTCCCGGAGCATCTCCTGGTCCTCCACCAACAGCACCCTTTCGCCATGGCCCTGAAGTCCTTCGACAGATGTTTCTCCCATAGGTTCTTTTACTTCCGATGAAAAAGAAGCAGGAAGATAGACCCTGAATACCGACCCCTTTCCCGGTTCACTCTCCACGGTTACCCAGCCGTTGTGCTGTTTTACTATACCATAGATAACCGACAATCCAAGACCTGTACCTTTGCCGGTTTCTTTGGTTGTAAAAAAAGGCCCAAAGAGATGAGTCTGTGTCTCCTGGTCCATGCCGGTACCTTCATCTTCAATTGACATGCATATGAATTTCCCGGGTCTTGCATAAGATAATCTCCTGCAGAACTCTTCGTCTATTTCCACATTTTCAGTTTTAATTACTATCTTTCCACCTTCATCCATGGAATCCCGTGCATTGATGGATAGATTCATCAAAATTTGATTAATCTGACCCCGGTCCGCTTCCACCGGCCATAATTCCGTTTCCAGTTTGGAAACCAGCTCGATCTCTTCGCCAAGAAGACGTCTCAGTATTTTTTCCGTCTCTGAAATAACCATATTCAGTGAAAGTATCTCTGTTTGAATTACCTGTTTCCGGCTGAAAGCCAGAAGCTGATCAGTTAAGTCAGCACCCTGTTGTCCGGCTGCTTTGATATTTTCAATAAACTTATATATCTGGTCGCCCTTATCCATTGTGTCCAGAATATAATCACTATAGCCTATTATTACCCCCAAAAGATTGTTAAAATCGTGGGCTATACCACCGGCCAGGGTCCCGATAACTTCCATCTTCTGTGCCTGGATAAGCTGCATCTTTAAAGTTTTTTTTTCAAGAACAGCAAGAACTGCCAGCCCCAGACGACTCATATTATCCTTAAGAATATAATCTGCCGCCCCTTCTTTCATACAGTCGACTGCTGTCTCCTCATTTATAAAACCTGTTACTATTATAACAGGCAGATCCGGAGAGTGGTTAAGGACATATGAGAGTGCAGACATTCCGTCATAGGTTGGAAGTGAATAGTCAGATAAAACAAGGTCCGGTTTAAATTCGTCGATCAATCGTTTAAAATCAATTTCATTATCTGTACATTCAAAATTACAGACAATTTCTGCATCCTTAATCTGGTCCATAATCAGTTCCGCATCAGTTTTTACATCTTCCAATATCAGGAATTTATACTCTGAACTCATTTTTTATCCTCATTTTTATTGCCCAATGTAAAATAAAAGGCAGTTCCTTTCCCTGGCTCAGATTCCACCCAGACTCTGCCGCCGTGGCGTTTAATTATCAGCTTTACTATTGCAAGTCCAACTCCTGTACCCTCTACACCTTTATCATTGTGAAGTCGCGTAAAAATATCAAATATTTTGCCGGAAAATTGCATATCGAAACCACTTCCGTAATCTTTTACAAAGTATACAGTTCCAGCTTCTGATATTTGAGATCCTATTGAAATAAGGGGATTTTCTGCACTTCGTGTAAACTTAACTGCATTATCGATTAAATTTACAAATACCTGTTTGATCATGGAATAAGTGCCAAAGGTATCCGGCAAGGTCAAAATATCGAAGCGGGGATATCGCCCGTCTGTATTTTCTGTAAAGTCACTGCAAATCTCCGAAACCAGGCTTTGTATATTTATCTGTTCTCTTTTAAGTTCAGTTCTACCTATTCTGGAAAAATTGAGAATGTCGCTTATCAGGGTCTGCATCTTAATAGTATTCTCTGAGATTACAGAGATCAACCGCAGGGTCTCTTTATCTGCATTTTTACCTATTCGCCCCTCCAGTTTGTACGAAAACCCAAGAACAGCTCTTAGAGGAGAACGAAGATCATGGGAAACTGAATAGGAAAAAGCCTCCATCTCTCTGTTTGCTCTTTCCAGGCTTTCGTTACTTATCTGCAGGCTTATGCGGGCTTCATTAACATCCTCCAGAAGGTATTGCATAGCCTGCTGGGACTTTCGTATTTCTTTATTGCTGTCTTCCAGTTCTGCTGTACGTTCCTTAACCAGCTCTTCCAGGTGTACACGGTAATTTTCCAGTTCCTTTTCCGTCTGCCTATGTTCAACAACCTCTGTCTCCAGGTCCTTTGTCCTGTCCCTTACTTCATCTTCCAACCCGGAATAGACATCTACAAGACTATCAGCCATCTGGTTGAAGGCACGGGCCAGAACCCCGACTTCGTCGGAGCTTAAAATCTCCGCACGTACTCCGAGATCACCATCGGTAATACGCTCAGCGGTCTTTTTTAAAGAGATAACAGGCCCGGTGATTCTTCGTATAACCGGAATGAAAAGAACTATAAGAACGGCAATACTAACTGAACCCATAATCAATAAGTTTACAATCTCTACTCTTATGGATGCAAAAAGCTCATCGTAGTCGGTCTTGACCACCATTCCCCAACCCCAGTCCGCACTCAAACTGATATACCGATAGGCGGAAAGGACCTTCTCTCCCCGATAGTCACGGGTTTCGATGATGCCTTCTTCTCCCCGGGATGCGAGGGTTGCCGGCAGAGCTGTAATAGTATACTGCAGTACTTTCGCTGCAGTTCCATCTGCCAATGGATATTTCAGCTGGGTGAGTATTTGTCTACCCTGGTTTACCAGTAATACTTCACCCGTGTCTCCCAATAATTGTCTGGCTTGAAAGATTGATTTTGTAATGACCTCAGCATCAACTTTCATTATCAGCACAGCTGCAGTATCCCCCTGGCTATCTGTCAACAGGTAACTAAAATGCATGGCAGGCTGGCGATCTTCAGGTTGGGCTTTGATATCACAGACATATACATTCCGGGACAACAAGGCATTCATAAAGAAGAGCTCCCGGGACAGATCAGTTCCAAGGGTACTATTGTCTGTTGAGATAAAAACAATGCCGGTTTCCCTATCGGCTATTTGGATATTATCGAAATATCCATAGATATTTCTTATTGTATGTAATTGTTCAACGATATCCAGATATTTATTATCCCGGGTCAGTAACGACCATAAAGCCGGCTCATCTATTCCTGCTTCTATTAATTCATGTATTGTATGGAGAATATGAACAACACCTGAAACAATTGAGACATTGCTGGCAGTCACCAGAGTATCACTGCGTCTGTCGTCAATAAAGCTCAGCAGATTCACCTTTTTATTGTCCGCAATCTGACTTAGCCCATCAAAGATTTTTTTCTTCTGATTTTCGATCAGCCCTTCATAAGATGTAAAAGGCAATCCATTAAGATACACCCACCCGAAAATAAATACCGTCACTATAATAATCAGGGTGAAGCTGATAATCAGTTTTGAAGAAATTCCCGAAAATAGCTTTTGCGCCAGTTCTCTTATGTCCATCTGTCCTCTTAACTTAAGTTATTGTTATAGTAAAATCAGCCTATTTTGCCCTGATAATATCCCGTACTACCTTTGCTGTTTAAAAGTATAGTAAAAGCAATCTTAATCCGCAAGAGGAAAGGATAAAAAGGGGTGCAGCCCTGCATCATGGCCCATCCATGACTCCCCTAATCCGGTAACACAGAACCATAACTGCAGGTGTACAGAGTATCCATAAAAGCAGATCCGAGGGACAGGATGAGCTGTAAGTATCTGTGGAAGAAAACTCTGATCCGGCGTAACGAAGGGCCCCACCCCCCCCGTTAACAGAGGGCACCCCTTCGGGGCTGAAGAGGGGCAGTCACTATCTCCATCCGGAAACTTACAGGATCCATTTTACTTGCAAAATATATAATTCTTTCTTGCATTTCATTTTTCTATTTCTTATAATTATTGTAAATGAAACTGGAGAAAAATAAGTGAAAAGAATCATTATTTTATTTGTTATTATCTTTTTTTCATTCCCAATAGCTGCCCGGG
>DAOWMA010000256.1 GCA_030643345.1 Spirochaetaceae bacterium | reverse complement strand
TTTCGGGATATATATTTGAGTTGGAATAAAAAAGAGTTATACCCCATCCTTCGTTTATGAGCCTTTCTCCTGAGGTAGAAGCACAAGGTGCACAGCAGGTATGTAATAAAATAGATTTTTTCTTCATAGGCCTACATTCTCTTAAATTTCTGATAAACTCTTGACTAATAATTGATCTGATCATAGACTCTATCATGATATGACTGATAAAATATACTGTTTTAACAACAACATTAATATACTATCCTCATTTGTCGTGGCCCTTGAAGTGGTCCTGGTGTTTTCTTTTCGGAATACCGGCAGTTTGTAGAGTAAACTTTAGAGTTTTTTACCTGCTGTCTGGTGACAGCAGGTTTTTTTTGGTGTACTCATTGGGGTCCACCCATTTGGAAATGAAAGATATGGAGGGAAAAGTGAAAAAAGGTAGAAGTACAGGAGCTAAATCCCTGGTTAAAACCCTTGAAAGGATGGGAGTGGAAGTTATCTTCGGGTATCCCGGAGGGGCCAATCTTCCCATTTACGGGGCCCTTAAAGGTTCGTCTATTAAGCATATTCTTGCCAGACATGAGCAGGGTGCTGCTCATATGGCAGATGCGTATGCCCGGGTGACAGGGAAGGTCGGTGTATGTCTTGCCACCAGTGGTCCAGGTGCTACAAACCTTGTTACTGGATTGGCAACAGCATTTATGGATTCATCACCTGTTGTTGCAATCACCGGACAGGTCCCTACTTCAATGATTGGAAATGACGCTTTTCAGGAAGTTGATATTACCGGTATTACTATTCCGATAACCAAGCATAATTATCTTTTGCAGAATGCAGCGGAAATAGGTCCAACAGTAGAGGAAGCTTTTTTTCTTGCCGCAACAGGAAGGAAGGGCCCTGTTTTAATTGATCTTCCCAAAGATATACTTTCTTCCGAATTCAGCCTCAGGGAGGAGAAAAAACACAATCTTGAAGGATATAACCCAACTTTAAAAGGACATCCAGGACAGATAAAAAAAGCAGCATCACTGATAAACAATGCGGACAGACCTGTAATAATAGCAGGTGGTGGGGTTTTCCATTCCGATGCCTTTACGGTACTGCAGAATTTTGTAGAGAAATCGGGGATTCCATCTGTACACACCTTGATGGGAAAATCCTCAATCGACTCTGACCATAATCTAAATTTTGGTATGTATGGCTATCATGGAAAGGTGGCTGCAAACACGGCAGTAACTAAAGCAGATTTGATAATAGCCATAGGGACCAGGTTCGGTGATAGATCTACAGGCCCTCTTGCCACTTATGCAAGGGATGCTAAAATTATACACATTGATATTGATCCGGCGGAGATAAGTAAGAATGTTTCTGTTTTTGTCCCTATTGTTGGAAATGCCAAAGATGTTCTTCCAAAATTGACAGAAATGATAAGTACAAAAAAACCTGGGGAATGGGTATCTTTCCTGAAGAAAACAGAAGAAGAGCATCCTCTGCGGACAGGAGATAAAACGGCCGATGCGGAGCATCGGAGACCCGTTCTTAGTCGTCAGGGGGGAAATGAAATATCCGTTCCTGCGGCTCTTGAAGTAGTAAAAGAAGTGGTAAAGGACCCTATTATTGTTACAGATGTTGGTCGGCATCAGATCTTTGCCGCCCTTTACTCATATGTACGATCAGGGAGAACTTTTATTACTTCCGGCGGGCTGGGAACTATGGGTTTTGGAATGCCTGCAGCTGTAGGAGCGAAAGTCGGGGCCCAGTCACTGGATAAAAACAGGCCGGTAGTTTTAATAGCCGGCGATGGTGGATTCACCATGACCTGTCAGGAGATTATTACTGCTGTAGAAGAAAAATTAGCTTTAATTTTAATTGTGCTGAATGATTCCAGTCTTGGTATGATAGCACAGCTTCAGGATGAGTTTTATGATGGTAAATTTAACATTGCAAATTTAGGGCATTTTGTTAAGTTCGATAAACTGGCGATAAGCATGGGTGCTAAAGGATATCGTACTGAGACTATTGGCGAGTTTGAAAATGCTGTTAGAGATGCACAGGAATCTGGCGGTGTCTGTGTAATTGACTGTATTATTAAAGAAGATGCCCATGTTTATCCCATGGTCAAAGGTTCAGATCTTCTGGATTTAGTTGAATAAGGGTAGAAGGAGAGGACTTAATGAAACATACAATATCAATACTGTGTGATAATAAATCAGGAGTGATGACCCGAATATCAGGGCTGTTTTCCCGTAGAGGGTTCAATATTGAAAGCCTTACAGTTGGAACAACTGAAATGGAAGGGAAAAGCAGATTTACTATAGTTGTCCAGGGGGATGATTCTGTTCTGGAGCAGATTAGAAAACAGCTGCAGAAGCTTGTTCATGTAATAAAGGTGTGGGATATAAAAAATGAGAATATTATTGAACGGGAACATGCTCTTATTAAAATAGAGGTCAGCCCGGATAAACGTTCAGAGATTCTTCAAATAATAACTGCTGCAGAAGCAAGGATTTTAGATTCTACAGGCAAAATCTGGACTCTTGAAGTTACCGGAAGTACAGCTTCTGTCAGCAGTGCCATTAGCCTTCTGTCTGAGTATAACATTGTTGAGTCTATACGGACCGGCCGGATTGCTCTTGAGCGGGGAGTTGGGAAAAAATAACAGCAGAGATGCCCCTGTGTGGGCGTTTCTACATCAAAATGTCCAGATGTATGAAAGCCCAATCCCCCAGAGTACAAATGCAAGGCCGGCCCCGTTAGGATAATACCCTGTTTGGATTCCGACTTCTTCAGAATCGGAACTATCCTCGTTATATTGAAATGTATCTCCCGCAGCTTCAGGCATCTCTTCTCTGAAAACAGTTAACAGGAGTTCCCCTTTTGGACTGGTTTTAAGTTTAAGTGTAAGTTCGGTTTTGTACCAGAAATTAGCAATAAAAGAGTCAAGGAAATACATCTTTCTTATAATATGATGATCAAGGTCCCATGCATAGATAAATGGAGAGAGAGCAATATTTAATCCTGTAGTAACATTACCTGTTGTAAACAGGACACCTGCAGAGGCATAGAATATGTTTTGAATTACCTTATAGTCAATTCCATTAACTCCATTAAGGTCTCCTGTTATAGGCGTATCAGGATCAATATAATATCCATTGGTATCAAAATCCCAATAATAAATATATTCTCCTGATTCATCCTCCCAATCAAGATAATTCAGCTTATAACCCAGTTTTACAGGAAACGAAAAGGAACTGTTTAGTCTATACTTGTAAGATGAGTTCACATCAAGAAAAAATGATTTATCCAGAAAAATTAAACTCGTCGACCAGTTTGTCCAATCACTTTTACTGTAATCGCCCCAGTCATAATCTTCCATTATCCCGGAACCCTCTGTAACTGCTGTTCCTAATGACAGGTCCAGAGACCATGGCCCTTTTGAAGCTCCAAGTGTGAAATTAAGCAGAAAAATATTATCCAGGTTCCAGAGTAGTTCACTTAAGTATGGATTTGCGGAATTGGTATTTGTATAAACTATTTCCCTGTACTGACCGTTCAGATAACTGAGTCCTGTGCCGACTGAGTAGTTTATGTCAGAAAAGAATCCTTTTTGTACCTGCTTTTCAGGATCAGCAGGTAAACTGTCTTCAGAGAAACATGGAGATACTAATACAGTAAGTAAAATGAAAATCATTATATACTTGATTCTACTAATATTCAGATTTGACTCCCGTTACTATGATCATAAAGAAGATGATATGTAAAAATCATCAACGTGTTTCAATTTTTCAGGATTTGCTTCCCTTATTAATGCTCTGGCAAGAGAAACCATAGGATCTATAAGTGGAATATCTTTATACTTCTTATAGGGCAGGGCAAGAGGGATTTCCGTACAACCTAAAATTATTATTTCTGCACCATTACCTATCAGATAATCAGCAAATTCTTCAAAATTTGTTTTTGCTTTAATACTGACAGGAGTAAGGGCTTTTATTCCCCATTCTTTATTATAGATTGAATCGTGCAGTTTATCCTGAATATTCTCCGGTACCTCAACAAGTTCAATGCCCCTGTTTTGAAGATGGT
>DAOWMA010000181.1 GCA_030643345.1 Spirochaetaceae bacterium | reverse complement strand
TTAGTAAAATATAACATAATAGGGTTTACATAAACGTTGTGTACAATCAATAAAGGAGTAATGCGAAATGACTGAAATTGATACAGCATCAAACAAAATCAGAATATTAGAGGAAAATGGATATTCACCAGTTGGGCAGATAACTATTACAAACCGATAGAAAAACGATTTTCTGCTTTCCTTGAAAAACATAACAATTCAGAAATGGCGGTACACAACAATATATAACAAGGGACCCTGTCTTATAAAAGAAGTCTTGATTTCTCCCACTTTATTTAAATAACCGGATTATTTGTTATCGAATATTAATTTTGCACCAAATGCTACAAAAATAATTCCAGCAACCCCTTCTATCCTGTTTTGCATCTTATTATAGTAGCAACTGACTTTTTTAGACGAGAATATGAAAACTACAAATGAATACCAAATTAAGGATATAATGACCATTAAAGTTACAATTAGTATACCCATAAATAATGTAGGTTCTTTGGGTAAAACTGATGCAAATAAACTTGTAATAAACATAGCTGTTTTAGGATTAGATAGATTTGTTACCAGGCCCTTTCGCCAGTTTATAAAATTGCTTTGAAAGCTTTCCTGTTGGATATCCAAATTAGGGCTAGTCCTCTTTGAACTAATCAGAACTTTAATACCAAGGTAAATAATGTAGCTGCCCCCTGCTACTTTTAAGGTAGCATAAATCCAGGGTGCAACAATAAAAAGATATGCAAGACCAAAGTATCCGGCAATTGACCAAATAATTGTTCCTGTGCAAGTCCCCAAAACAATAAATTGTCCCGCTAAACGTGAGTGCTTAACCGCTGTCTGTGCTGTAATGAAAAAATTTGGTCCAGGTGTAATAACAGCTATGCTCCAAATCGACACCACACTTAATAGTGCAAATATAAGATTCATAATCTGTATGCTCCTCTTAGTAACCCAAAACGATTTTTGGTAATAACATCTTACATAACCTATTTATTCTAATTTATCAAGCCATAAATTGATGTGGATCCTGTCTTGCCATCAGCAACAAGTTGGTAGCTTTGATAGGGGGGGGTAGTTTTTATGTTGACAGCACTCCAGGAGTAGGTTCCACATTTATCTTTACTGCAAGGTCCGGTTTATATAGCGAGGAGGATAATAAAAAACTCTGATTATGATCAGTTCTGCCATATTTTAATAAAACCTGTAACTCCCTCGACTATTCTTGATACAATCATGCGGTTTTGCAGTTCAAATGGGGCGTTATGTGGTGGGAGGAAGAAGATTCCCCTCACCCAGATATATACTCCTCTGCCTGGATTCCCAGCTTTGATATTTTATGATACAGAGTCCTCCTGGGCATGGCAAGAATTTTGGACCCTTCGGTCTTGTTTCCTCTGCAGAGTATCAGTGCCTTTATTATCCTCTCTCTCTCAGTAAGATCCTTGTTCAAAACAGGGAGAAACAGCTCAGATTCTTTAATAAGCATCTCTTTTTCAAATTTGAGCGGTTTATTAATTATTAGCAGCCGCTCTATAAGATTTTCCAATTCACGAACATTCCCCGGCCAGGAATAAGACTTCAGGGCATTCAGAAAATCAGGAGTAATCTCAGGAATATCTATCTGCTCAATTGTACATATTCTTTCAGTAAAAACTCTAACCAGCTCTCCAATATCCTCTCTGTGATCTCTTAAAGCAGGTGCTTTTATTGGAATTACATTCAGCCTGTAGTAGAGATCATGCCTAAAGCTTCCCTTTTTAACTTCCTCTTCAAGATTTTTATTGCTTGCAGCAATTAATCTTATATCCAGATCTATATATGATGTTCCCCCAACCCTTGTAAATATTCTTTCCTGAAGAATTCTCAGTAATTTAACCTGAATAAGCGGATCAAGCTCTGAAATTTCATCCAGAAAAAGGGTTCCTCCCTGTGCTACCTCAAAGAAACCTTTTTTCTGCCTGTCAGCTCCTGTGAATGCACCTTTTTCATAACCGAAAAGTTCCGATTCCAGCAGACTAAGACTGAAAGCAGAACAGTTAACAGGAATAAACGGCTTTTCCCTTCTGGAACTTTGGCCATGTATGGCTCTTGCAATCAACTCTTTCCCAGTACCGCTCTCCCCGGAAATAAGGATTGTTGAACCACTGGCAGCCACAGTCTTTATTCTTGCATAGAGCTCTTCCATTATTGCGGAGGATCCGGTTAGAGTTTTATTGAGCTTTGAGGTAAATTGATTCTTTTTAATGAATCTTGCAATAATTTTTTTTAGACGATCATGATCCACAGGTTTTGTAAGATAGTCAACTGCCCCATCTTTTATTGCAGAGACAGCTCCCTCCACAGAAGCATAGGCAGTAATAAAAATAAATGGAATATCAAATCCCCTTGATTTTAAAAGGTGAAATATTTCAGTTCCTGAAAGATCATTCATCTGTATATCAGAGATAATAATATCCGGTTTGGTTTTTATTGCCAGCTTAAGCCCTTCTCTCCCCGAACTGGCGGTATTTACTGAATATCCTTCTTTTTCGAGAATTACCTTAAAAACCAGAAGTATATTCTCTTTATCATCAATTAGTAAAATTCTATCCATTTTCTATTAACCTTCTACAATAGGTATTTTTATTATAACAGAAGTACCTGTTGTATTTGTAATAACATCATTACTTGAAATCGAAATACTTCCCTCATGCTGTTCAACAATTTTTCTGCTTAGAGCAAGACCAATACCTGAACCGTTCTTCTTGGTGGAAAAATATGGATCAAAAACTCCATCAATATTTTCAGGAATAATTCCACATCCGGTATCATTTATTGTCAGTCCAAGACTACTTTCATATAAATTAATACTAATATCAATCCTGCCAGGGCCACTAATTGCTTCAATACTATTTATAAGAATATTTAGAATTACTCTTTTCATCTGACTTGGATCAACATGCCAGAGACCCTGTAAATAACCGGAATAGTCCGATACTTCTATTTTGTGTTTTTTTAACAGGGGGCCAAGCAGTAAAAGGCTGTCATGAATAAGTTCAGACGGCCTGATATCTATCCTGTGCCCTGGTTCAGATTTTGTAAATTCAAGAAACTCAGTAAGGTAATCATTAAGGTTATTTATTTCTTCTTTGATAATTTCGAGATATGAGTATTCCTGAGAACTATCTTCTATTCCTGAACTTAATATCTCCACTGCACCGGATATTGCTTCCAGGGGGTTACGTATTTCATGGGCCAGGTTAAAACCTATCTTCCCCATGGTTGCGAGACGAGTCTTGGACACCAGCTGGTCCTGATTCTTTCTTAATTTATCTCTCATATTATCTATAGCTTTGCTGACTTTAAGTATCTCCATTGAGGGAAGTCCTGGAACTGTGAGACTTTTGTTTATGGAATCTGCAGAAATCTTTTCCACCCCGGAAGCAATTTTATGAAGGGGACGTATTACCTGTATTTCAAGAAATAGTGCAAAGGCAATTCCCAGAAGTAATTCGGAAATAAAAATTACAATAAACAGCATTTTGCTCCTGTTAATCTTATTCAAAAAAGAATCAAGTGAAAAAACTATCTCTGCCATTCCGTAAATGCTATCCATTATTATTACCGGCTCCCTTACTGTGAGCATTCTTTCTTCGAAAATAATTTCAGGTATCAAAGCTATTGTACCTGAATAGATCCACCCTTCCTGCTCCCGTCTGGTATCTGCCAGAACAAGAAATTCTGAATTAACTACTCTTGCATACAAAACATCTTTTTCTTTTTTTAAAGAATCAATCTGCATCTCCAGCCTGGATATCTGGAAATTTAACAGAGGCTCTCTGCTGAGTTCTGCAAGGGTTTTAACCAGTACACTGCCTCTGGCAGCCATCTCCTCCTTTAAGACCTTTTCCTCATGACTTATAAAAAAAGCCCATTGAAAAACTATAATAGAAAGAAAAAATGCGAAGAAAATAATAATTTTACTCTGGAGCGGCATTATTTAACTCCAGAATATTTAGATATTTCATTAGTACATTATATTTATCTTCCCCGGGTTTCATAAAACCGGAAAAACCTAATTGATTCAGGATCTCTATTCCCCGTTCTGATTTACCAATATGAATCATTGCTTCTCTTATTCTATACAGAAGTTCCTGATTGAAATCTTTTCGTACAACTACAACCTGACAAGGGAGGACCTCAGATTCTATAATAACCCGTATTTCATCTCTGTACCTGTTGTTCTCAAAATCATCCAATAAATCTGATGTAATAAAACCGGAATCAAGCTTCCCATAGGCAATACCTTTAAGAACACTCTCAAAGGTTTCCGGAAAAACTATTGCCTTGAAGTATGAAAATGGTTCAATATCATGCTCAAACATCATTGCAAGGGGAATGTAAAATCCAGATGCCGAATCAAATGGAACTGTAAGGGCAATACTTCTGTTCTCAAGATCTTTCAGAGTTCTATAGACCGAACCTTTATGAACAATTAGGATATTTCGAAAACCATGTGTTTCCATACAACAAGTTTCGAGAAATGGAAAACATACTCCGCTTTTTTGCCAGTGTTTATACCAAAATGGATCTATCAGGGCAAAATCATAATTCTTTATCCCCATTTCCTCCCTTATTATTTCATGATTTTTTGCAATAATAAGATTTATATCCAGTTCGGTCTCCTCCTCAAGCAACTCTATAAGGGGGGACCATAATAGAAGCTGCCTAAGACCTTCACCGGAAGAGGGAACTGCAAAATTCACAGGGGCAGCGAAAAGATTTCCATTAATTGTACAAAATAAACAGACAATCAGAATTATACGAAATTGCCGCAAATAATTTAACATAATCAGTGTATTATAGTATCAATTAACAGCTTGTCAAATATTACTTTTGACCTCAGCTTTTTGCGCTGTGTTACATATTGAATTTTATAAATAGCTCTTCTCTAATAAAGGGCTACTAACTGGCGCAAAATAGCCAGGCAATCGTAAAAATAGACCACATCGCAAAAGGCTAACCTGCTATTGACCACTCTGCAAGCTTACCCTTACAATATGTTTCATCGGAGGCTGGTCGCAAACAAGTTTGCTGCTCGCCAATGCAACCTTAGGCTGGTCGCAAACAAGTTTGCTGCTCGCCAATGCAACCTTAGGAGTTATAAATGCAGGTTCTGCCTATCGCAAGCGGAAAAGGAGGAGTAGGGAAATCTCTGTTTGCCGCTAATGTTGCAATAGCTCTTGCTCAGGCAGGGAAAAAAGTAATACTGGCAGATTTGGACCTTGGAGCTTCAAACCTTCATCTGATACTTGGAACAGGATCTATAAAAGATGGGATTGGTACATTCCTTTGTAATTCTGAAATCAAATTTCAGGATAT
>DAOWMA010000234.1 GCA_030643345.1 Spirochaetaceae bacterium | reverse complement strand
TTATCCTGAACACTACTGTTTTTCCCAATTTTTATTGGGGCAATATCTCCCCGAAGGGTACAGTTGTACCAAATCGAACTATTTTCTTCAGCTGTTACATCTCCAATTATATCTGCGCTCATCGCGACAAAGTTTGCTTTTTCAATATCAGGTGTTATTCCATTAAATTTATATATCACATTAACCTCTTTTCCATACTCTACAATATTTCTGCACATTTGTGTACTGGTTGGGCCCTTTGCAGATTGACTCATAAAAGTAAAAGGTCTATATTTAATAATAATTATTATCAAATTGAAGGGTAAAAATGCGAAAGACTAAACAGAGAGAAGTAATCCTTAAGGTTTTGGGGGAACATAGGGACCATCCAAGTGCTGATATTATATACGAAGAGGTTAGGAAGTTTCTTCCGCGAATAAGTCTTGGTACAGTTTATAGAAACCTGGAGATAATGTCGGAAGCAGGTACAATAATGAAACTGGAAACCGGGGGCAGCATAAAGCGATTTGATCCTTTTCCTGATCCTCATCCCCACTTTCGGTGTATTAAATGCGGAGCAATAGAGGACCTTCCTTTTAAGATAGATGATTCCCTGTTTACAGGTAATACCGAGGAATGGGCCCATGGAAGAGCAGTACAGAACCTGAATATAGAATATACTGGTCTCTGTATTAAATGTAATGGGAATTCGACTTCTTAATTCTGAATTTTATGTCCAATTCCATAGAAGAAACCCGTATACTTCTGGAATCTGTTTACTCTAACTACCATAAACGGGAATTCATACATCCGGATCCCCTGGAATTTTTGGGTAATTATAAAAATTCAGAAGATGTGGAAATAGTTGCACTTATTGCATCATCCTTTGCAATCGGCAGGGTCCGGAGCATACTTCAGACTGTTGAATTAATTCTTAAAGTATTAAAATTTCCAAAAAAAGATCTTCAGATCCTGGACCGTAAAAATTTGGAAAGTGCCTTTTATCAATTTAAATACAGATTTTATACTGATCATAGTCTTGTGGATTTTCTTATGGGTATAAAAAATGTTATAAATGAATTTGGTTCCCTCCATAATTGTTTTTTGAAAGGAGTAAATCAAACAGACCGGGACCCTCTTGGCAGTCTTACTTATTTTGTTTCCCATTTGACAGCAGATATATCCTCTGGTCAAAGAGTTTTGCCTGATCCTGAAAAAGGGAGTGCATGTAAACGTTTAAATCTGTTTCTCAGGTGGATGGTCAGAAAGGATAATATTGATCCTGGAATATGGGCAGATATCCCCAAAAATATTCTTATTATTCCTCTGGATACCCACATGATGCAGATTAGTCAGATATTGGGTTTTACAAGCAGGAAATCTGCAGATATGAAGACAGCAATAGAAATAACTAATGCTCTAAAAGTTTATGATCCTATTGATCCTGTGCGGTTCGATTTCAGTCTGACCCGCCTTGGGATACATCCTGATTTAAACTATGATGAACTGTACAACAGGGAAACGTAGGGACCGCCTGTTTCCCGAGCGGCAGAACCTCCCTGGTTTTTTGTAGTTTTCCGGTTTCATATTGCACTTGTAAAATCCAGTAATATCTGTACTTGAAGTTCAACCATCAGCATCTCCTCTTTACTTAAGAGAGCAATTTTATCAGGTATCAGTTGTTCTCTGGTAATAGCTCTTATCTGGTCGCAAAGCAGGTCGGAATCTTTATCTAGTTTCTCACGTTTAGTTATCCTTAATCGAAGGGGATATGTATTATCGATAAGATCTGTAGTTAAGGGCAAGATAATTATTGTTGAGTGCTCTGTATTATTTAATAAATCTGTTTGCAGGATAAGAACGGGACGTATTTTACCAGGTTCTGCACCTTTGGATCGATATAGTTTTGCTAGATAGATTGAACCACGTTCAAACATTTTCCAATCCATCACCGGATGCAGTATCAAAGTCTTTAATGATGGTCATATTAGCTTCTCTTACCTTAAGGGATGCTTCCTGAATATTGGATTTTAATTTCTCTCTGTAAATATATTTTTCATATTCATATACTGATTTTCGTATAAATTCGCTCTTTGTAATATGCAGTTCTTTGGCAAGTTTAGTAAGCCTGTCAAAGAAGATTGGATCTGTTTTTAATGTTATTGTCCTCATATCGTGAACTCCGGTACTTAAAAAGGTAATACAAATGTAATGTTTTTATTGGCAGTTGTCAAATATTTAACGAGATTGTATTAATCAGGATAGTTATTGGTATTGAATGAAAACCATAGTGAAAGAAGAAAATGGCGTTGAACCATCGACAATTTGTTGACAGTTGGAAATGGGCTTCCGTAAAGCAGGGGGAATGCCCTAAATGGACCAATACAGTCCTCCAATTCACCCTGAAGGGTTGACACAGCTTGAAGATTTAAGAAAGAATGAATGGATGATTCAACGAGGATGTAATGACTAGAGACCGTCTATTTACCTATTCCGTATTAGACCTTTACAAGATAGCAGATAACGAAGGTATAAAATATGATTATTTAAATGGTAATCGTGAAAAGCTCATAGAAAAGATACTGGATGCTCTTGAAGAGAGTGAAAAAGAGAGGGCCGATACAAACAATGATGCTATGCGGCTTAAAAGCAAGAAGTATGACATTCTTCAGGATTGTGAGCTGAAAGCCCAGGAAAAGCAAATCTATTCAATACCTGAGAGATATAATGATACCCGAATAGTTCTGTTGTTGAGGGGTCCTCTCTGGGCTTACACTTACTGGGATATAAACGAGAGTAAGGTTTCGGAATTAAAAGATGAGATCTTCTTTGAGGGTTTTCTCCTTCGTGTATATGAGCTTGGTGAAAGGAAAGCTTCAAAAAAAGAATCGTATTCCAAAGAGAATATATTAGATTATTACGATATACCTGTGGACGAAACTGATGACAGCTGGTACATAAATCTGGGAAAAACGGGAAAAAACTTTGGAATTCAATTATGCGCTCTTGTTCATGGAAAGGAAATTGTATTAAGCAGTTCCAATGTTATTAAGAGTCCCAGAGGATTTATGGCTGAAAATATCGACAATCTGTCGAATGATTCTGAAACAATGACGATGCTGCTCTCAGGTTTGTGGGATTATAATGATAGTGGGGAAAATGTTCTTCCTCAAAGGATTATATCAATTATGGAGAATCAGGACCTGTCATTCTAACTTATAAGGTTTTTATTTAAGGAATTATTATGTCAAAGGGTTATTTGGGATTTGTACTTCATGCGCATCTTCCTTTTGTACGACATCCGGAATATGAGAGGTTTTTGGAAGAAGACTGGCTTTTTGAAGCTATTTCGGAGACATATCTTCCTTTGCTGAGGATGTTTAACAGACTCATATCGGATGGAATTAAGTTTAAAATAACATTTTCCATATCACCGACTCTTTCTGCAATGCTGACGGACGATCTTTTGATGAAACGTTATGTGAAGTATGTTGAAAGCAGAATAGAGCTGGGAGAAAAAGAACTTGAGAGAACCAGGGATACTCCTTTAATCCACAATATTGCAAAAATGTATCTGGACCTTTTTTATAAAGATCTGGAAGATTTTACTGAAGTTTACCGGAATAACATTCTTTGGGGATTTCGTAATCTTGAGAAAGAGGGTGTCCTTGAGATTATTACTACAGCATCTACACATGCTTTTCTTCCTTTATTTGAAGAGTATCCACAGGCAATAGAGGCCCAGATACAAAATGCTGTTATCTCACATGGTCGTAATTTCGGAACAAAACCAAGAGGGTTCTGGCTTCCCGAATGCGGCTATTTCCCTGGGCTTGAGAATTATTTAAAGGCAAATAATATAGAATACTTCTTTGTAGCAGAGCATGGGATTCTTTTTAGTGATGTCAAACCTCAGAATGGGGTCCATGCTCCTCTCCAATTGCAGAATGGTACCTTTTCATTTGGACGTGATTATTCTTTAACTGAAGCTGTCTGGTCTGCAGATTCCGGTTATCCCGGAGATCCTGTATACAGGGAATTTTACAGAGATATTGGATATGATCTTCCTATGGATTACATTCGCCCCTATATTCATGAACCGGGTGTAAGAGTTAATACCGGTTATAAGTACTATGCAGTTACCGGTGATACAGATAATAAGGTATTCTACAATGCGGAAAGCGCCAGGAAAAAACTTGAAGAACATGCAGAGGATTTTATCCAGAAAAATCTAAGACAGATTAAAAAACTTGAAAGTCTTATGGACAGGGCCCCGTTTATTGTTACTCCCTACGATGCTGAGCTTTTTGGGCACTGGTGGTTTGAAGGTGTTTCATGGATGGAATCGGTAATTAGGAAAAGTTACCAGCATCGGGATGAGCTTGAGATGATTACACCAATAGAATATTTG
>DAOWMA010000356.1 GCA_030643345.1 Spirochaetaceae bacterium | reverse complement strand
CTTATAAACTTTGATGAAGATGATGGGGTTCGTGTTGTCATTATAAAAGCTGAAGGAAAGAATTTTTCTACCGGAATATCCCTGGATTCCTTCAAGGATAAAGATCACAGGGAGTACCGTGGGTTTTTACGTATGATGGATCTCCATAACCATACAATTGCTAAAATGAAAATACCTGTTATTGGTGCTGTAAAGGGTTATTCCCTGGCCAATGGGGCCGGCCTGGCATTTGCATGTGATCTTGTAATTGCTTCCGAAGATACTAAATTGGGTACAACGGCTATAAATGTCGGACTAATCTGTCTTGGCCCTGCAGTGCCGCTAAATAAGATTGTAGGAAGACGGAAGACTTTGGAGATGGTTTTAACCGGAGATATGATGACAGCCGGGGAAGCTCTTACTCTTGGTATTGTCAATCGTGTTGTTCCAGCTGATGAACTTGAAGATGCAGCAATGGAACTTGCGATGAAACTTGCAGAAAAGAGCCCTCTGGCAATGGAGATAGGTAAACAGGGTATCTATGCACTCCAGGATCTTTCCTATCATCAGGGTGCAGATCTTATGACCGAATATTTTGCAAATCTATGCAGTACCGAAGATGCTGAAGAGGGTGTAGCTGCATTCCTTGAGAGGCGAAAACCAAACTGGAAAATGAAATAAAGGGATAAAGGGAGAAATAAATGAATACTATTAGTAAGAACTTACCTCCCGGGTATATGGGCAAAGTACTGATTATTGATCTTGGAATTAAAAAAATAAAGGAAGAAAAACTTGATCCTGAAATTGCCCGTCTTTTTCATGGAAACAGAGGTTTGGGAGTTGCATATCTCTACCGGCACTTTAAAAAATTGGAAGAATCAGGAAAATATAGTAATGCATTTAAAGAGGTAGATCCTCTTTCCAGTGATAATATTGCAATTATTTCAACTGCTCCTTCAACAGGTACAAAAATGCCGACCTCCGGACGTATTCATATGAACTTTAAGTCTCCCCTTACCGGAGGATATGGCAGCGCCAACTCCGGTGGATACTGGGGTGTTGATTTTAAAAGATGCGGATACGATATGCTGATTCTGAAAGGAAAATCTGAGAAACCTGTTTATCTGATTATTAAAAACAACTCTGCAGAAATAATCGATGCAGCAGAATTGGAACTTATGAACACAGAAGAAATTAATAACCATTTTAAAGGAAATAGCTTTCAGAAAATGAGAGTTCTGACCATAGGTGAGGCTGGAAGAAACCTTTCCCTTTTTTCAAATGTAATGACTGATACAGGACGTACATTTGGAAGGGGTGGTGCCGGTGCTGTATTTGGATCAAAAAATCTTATTGCCATAGCAGTTTTACCGGATAAATCTACCAAAATCAGTATAAGTAATGAAAAGGATATGGATATTAAAAACAAGAGTGGTCCGGTATATAAAGCAAAGGTCAAACTGGATGTAGGAAAATTTACCAGAAAGGAACAGCACTACGGTTCTTTAGCATCTATGGGTTCCCTTGGTCTTGCAGGTATGGTTAATAACTTCGATCAGCTTATCCATAATAATATGATTGATACACAGCATGAACTATCTGACATTGACAGCATTGATGGTGAGGCCTTAAGAAATTACTCAAAAATTGCTGGTGCAGGATCGGATACCATAGAGGTTAAGAAAGATACCTGCTATAACTGTTCGATTACCTGTAAAAGAAAAACCACAGTAAAGAACAGTAAGGGTGATGTAATTGATGCCGGCGAGGGCCCTGAATTTGAAACAGTTGCTCTGTTGGGAGCAAACCTGTCCATTTACGATCTCCCTATGATAGCCCGTGCAAATTATAAGGCCAATCGCTATGGAATGGATACTATTTCCCTGGGATCAACTATCGCTGCCTTTGTAGAGCTTTATACAATTATTAAGGATACAAGTTCCGATCTTAGTACAGGCGAAAAACTTTTTTTGAAAGATTTTGGTGATTTTGATAAAAAACATGGAGAACCCCGCTTTGGAAATAAAGATTATCTTTTAAGTTTAATAGATATGATTGGAAAGGGGGAAGGTATTGGTAAATATCTGGCTCAGGGCTCATATAGATTTTGTGCACGTTACGGCCATACGGAACTTTCCATGACAGTTAAAAAGCAGGAACTTCCTGCTTATGATCCGCGTACTTCCTATAGTCAGGCTTTATGTTATGAGATGAGTAACAGAGGCGGATGTCACCTGGAGGGAGGGTATACAGCCGCATTAAGTTACTGTGCCGGTTATGCTGAGTGGCCGGGAAATCGTATTGAAGGTACTCCTTTAATATCAAAGAATGCGACACTGAAAGGTACTGCAATTGATATAATAGGTGTCTGTGTCTACAGCTCATTTGCAATCTCTCTTGATGAATATGCTCCCATAATTAATGCAGTGACAGGGGATAATCTAAACTCCGGTTCACTTTTAAAGTTTGCCCATAGAACTGTATCATTGGAAAGGCTTTTTAATATTATGTGCGGGAAGACTGAAAAAGATGACTGGCTGCCGGACAGATTCTATACAATACCAACACTGGTTGAGGGCGAGAATACTCTGTGTAACAGGGATGTATTCAGCAAAATGCATAAAGAATACTACAATGCTCTGGGCTGGAGCGAGAAGGGTGTTCCGGAAGATAAAACTTTAAGGGATCTTGGTATGGAAGAATTTATTCTAAAGGAGAAGCTGGCAGTATGAAAGGCAAACAGGAAAAAATCTATAAAAATTTTAAACTTCTTGGGAATGCACTTGGTCTGGTTAATGCAAATAACACCCATAGTGGAAATATTTCCATGTGTGATCCTGATAATGACGATTATTTTTATATAACTGCCAGTGGTTCCCAGATTGGCGCTCTGATTCCCAGAGATGTTGTGCCAGTTAAGTTTTCTGATGTCAGCTGGGGGGATGGCAGAGGTTCTACAGAGTCCACAATACATAGAAAAATACTTCGAACACCTGGAATAAATGCTGTGGCTCACGGGCATTATATGAACTGTACCACAATTTCTTTTGATCATAGGGATAAAAAGATTTTTCTG
>DAOWMA010000360.1 GCA_030643345.1 Spirochaetaceae bacterium | reverse complement strand
CTTCTATCTTCTCTGGGTGGTGAAGAGAATTTCTGCATGGGGTGTTTTACAGGAATATATCCTGTGGCGGCACAGATAGGAAGAGGGAAAGAGGTGATGCAGAATGATTGATTATTCCAGTGCAGGTGTGAACAAAGAGGAAGGTTACAGGACTGTGTCCTTACTAAAGGATCATTCAAAACGGACTGCTACTGATGGTGTTCTTTCATCTTTGGGCGGGTTTGCCGCTCTTTATGAATTAAAGAACTATAAGGAACCGGTACTGGTTTCCGGAACTGATGGAGTTGGAACTAAGTTGAAAATTGCTTTTGAATTGGGAATCTACGATACTGTTGGCATTGATTGCGTAGCCATGTGTGCCAACGATATCCTCTGCCATGGAGCAAAACCTCTGTTTTTTCTGGATTATCTTGCATGTGGAAAATTGAAAGCAGAGGAAGCGGCTTCTATTGTCAAAGGTATTGCAGATGGCTGCATTGAAGCCGGGTGTGCTCTGACTGGTGGTGAGACTGCAGAGATGCCGGGGTTTTACAGTAAGGGAGAGTATGATATTGCAGGGTTTGCTGTCGGGGCTGTTGAAAAAAGCAGCATTATAGATGGACGTTCTATTGCAGAGGGAGACATACTTATTGGATTTGATTCTTCCGGTGTTCACAGCAATGGTTTTTCTCTTGTCCGGAAGCTTGTGGAAAATTTAGATGAAGATTTTTTTGGGAATTCCATTGGCATGGAGCTTTTAAAACCTACAACTATATATGTTAAGCCGGTCCTGAAAATATTGGAGAAGATTAAAATAAAAGGTATGGCCCATATAACGGGTGGGGGGCTGTATGAAAATGTACCCCGAATGTTTAGTTCGGAGTATGATGCTTTTATTGATAAAAAAAGACTAAACAGAAATCCTGTATTTGATTATCTAATGGATAAAGGTGTTGATGAGGATGAGATGTTTCATACTTTTAATATGGGAACAGGTTTTGTAATCTGTATTGATCCTTCGGATGAAAAAGAAACTCTGGAAGTAATAGATAAAGCCGGATTCTCTGCCAGGACTATCGGGGTAATTAGAAAAGGGAGCGGCAATCTGTGTTTAGAATAGCAGTTTTGATTTCCGGTACAGGTAGTAATCTTGGTGCAATTATTAATGCCGTTGAAACTGGTTATCTTAGATGTAAAATCTCGGCAGTAATCAGTGACCACTCTGGTGCTGGTGGTTTGAAACTGGCAGAGGGGAAAGGGCTGGATACTTTTGTCTTTTCAGGTAAAACAACTTCAGATAATATATTTGAGGTAGTGAAAGAGGATACAGATCTTATTGTCTGTGCAGGATTTCTTTCAATATTAAAAGGAAAACTCCTGGAAGAGTTTCATAACAGGATAATTAACATCCATCCTGCACTTATTCCTTCATTCTGCGGAAGTGGGATGTATGGTATGCATGTTCATCAGGCTGCTATTGATTATGGCGTTAAAGTAAGCGGATGTACTGTTCATTTTATTGAACCGGGGGTTGATACAGGCCCTGTTGTTCTTCAGAGAACTGTCGATGTGCTGTACACTGATACAGCAGAAGATCTGCAGAAAAGAGTTCTTAAAGAGGAACATATTGCTATTGTAGAAGCGGTGAAATTAATTAGTAAAAATAGAATTGCAGTTTCCGGACGGAAGGTCCTGATAAAATAATAGAGGGAGATTAACTTGATAAAACGAGCGTTGATTAGTGTATATGATAAAACAGGAATAGCAGAATTCGCAGAACAGCTTATAACAAAAGGAGTTGAAATTATTTCATCCGGGGGGACCTACAGATTCCTTAAAGAAAAAGGTATTGATGTTATCGAGGTTAATCAGGTAACCGGATTCGATGAGATAATGGATGGCAGGGTAAAGACGCTCCATCCTTCCATTCATGGCGGTATCCTGGCAAGACGGAATAATAAATCAGATATGGAGATTCTTAAAGATAAGAATATAACACCGATCGATATTGTTGTTGTAAACCTCTATCCATTTTTTGAAAAGTATGGAGAGGATATATCTTTTGATGAGAAACTGGAATTTATTGATATAGGCGGTCCCACCATGCTGCGGGCTGCTGCTAAAAATTTCAGGGATGTAATTGTTCTTACTAATCCTGATGATTACCCTGAAATATCAGAATTACTTTCAGATACAGGAGGTGTCGATTTTAAGATAAGACGCCGTCTTGCGGGTAAGGTCTTTAATCTCATGAGTGCCTATGATGCAGCAGTGTCAAATTTCCTGCTTGAAGACGATTTCCCAGAGTACCTGGCACCAGTATATAAAAAACAGAATAATCTGCGTTATGGGGAAAACCCTCATCAGGAAGCTGCTTTCTATTCCTCTTTAATTTCAACAGGATCTATGAATGGATTTAAACAGCTCCAGGGAAAGGAGTTGTCCTATAATAACATAAAGGATATGGATATTGCCTGGAAGGTTGTGTGTGAATTCGAAGAGATTGCCTGCTGCGGATTAAAGCATAACACTCCCTGTGGAGCTGCAATTGGTAAAAATCTTATTGATGCGTATAAAAAAGCCCATGCAGGAGACCCTGTTTCTATCTTCGGCGGAATTGTTGCAGTAAACAGAACTCTGGATAAAGAGACAGCAGAAGAGATGACAAAAACATTTCTGGAAGTAGTTCTTGCTCCTTCATTCAGCGAAGAAGCTTTGGAAGTGTTAAGCAGTAAGAAAAATTTAAGACTGATTCAGGGTGATCTTAAGATTGCCGGGGATAAGGAATTTATTACAGTAGACGGGGGGCTTCTTGTTCAGGATGGCGATACAGAAGATCACGAAAAGATGGAAGTTGTTACAAAAGTTAAACCTGACAAAAAGCAGATATCAGATATGATGTTTGGTGAAGTTATCTGCAAGTACGTAAAATCCAATGCAATAGTAGTTTTAAAAGACAGACAGGTTCTGGGTGTAGGTGCTGGCCAGGTAAACAGAATATGGGCTGCGGAGCAGGCTTTGG
>DAOWMA010000142.1 GCA_030643345.1 Spirochaetaceae bacterium | reverse complement strand
GATATGGTTTTTATTACTGCAGGTATGGGCGGTGGTACAGGAACAGGTGCGGCACCAATTGTAGCTGAAATAGCAAAGGAAACAGGTGCTTTAACAGTTGCTGTTGTGACAAAGCCCTTTGATTTTGAAGGCAAGAAGAAGATGAAGCTGGCTGAAGAGGGGATAAAAAAACTTCGGGAGGCAGTAGATACACTTATAATAATTCCTAATCAGTATCTTCTGAAGATTGTAGAGAAACGTACGCCTATAAGGGAAGCATTCCTTATGGCTGATGATGTCCTTAGGCAGGGAGTTCAGGGAATTTCCGAACTAATTACCATAACAGGGGATATAAATATAGATTTTGCAGATGTTCGTACAATTATGAGCGGTCAGGGTGATGCTCTCATGGGAATCGGTATTGGAGCTGGTGACAACAGGGCTGTTGATGCAGCAACAAATGCAATTAATAATCCCCTTCTTGATGATGCAAGAATGGAAGGAGCTAAGGGTATTCTTGTAAATATTACAGGTGGTGAGGATTTTTCACTCTCTGAATATGATGAAGTTATAAAAATTGTTACTGCAAATGCTGATGAAGATGCATTAATAATTCCAGGTCAGACTATCGATACAAGCATGACGGACCAGGTCCAGGTTACAGTTGTGGCAACCGGTTTTAATAATGATTCAACTGTTAGTGTGTTTGAGGAGCAGGAGCAGTCAGAGAATGATGTAATTAAATATAAAGACTGGCTTAATATGCAGAAGGGTCTCTCCCATGGCAGTAGTCCCGGAAGTTATTTATCCGGAAGAAATAGAACTGAAGTTGATTTGGGGATACCTACAATCCTGCGTGAAAAAAAGGCAGTTGGTCAGGAAGGTTAAATGAATAGTAAGACTGTTAGAAAGGAATATGATGATTATCTTTTTCTCGAGTTAAGGCTTTCGCATCTTACGCGTGAGACTTATGGCAGGGAAATTGATAGATTTTTTATTTTTCTATTGGAAAACAGTCTTGAATTGGAAGGAATTACAACTGCAGATCTAATAAAGTACTTTTCTTTTTTGGATGGTAAAGGACTGGATTCTGTTACAATTATCAAGAGTTTAAGCTGTTTAAGGTCTTTTTTCAGATTTTTAAACTATGAGGGATATCGGGAGGATAATCCAACTGAGAAAATAGAATTTCAAAAGAAAAATTACAAATTGCCAAACGTCCTTTCACCTGAGGAAACAGATCATTTTTTGAATTCAATTTCTATTGATACTCCTTTAGGGCTTAGGGACAGATCATTATTTGAACTTATTTACTCCTGTGGTCTTAGAATTTCAGAAGCAGTTTCTTTAACTATGGGAAATCTGTTTTTTGAGGATGCTCTTATACGTGTTAATGGAAAGCGGGGTAAGGAGAGGCTGGTTCCTTTTGGATCAAAAGCTGAACTCTGGCTGCGTAAATACTTAAATGAAGTTCGACCTTCTTTGATAAAGCATGGTATTAAGGATGATCATATTTTTTTGAGTATCCGGGGAAAGGGAATTTCAAGAAAGGGTGTGTGGAAACGCTTTAAAGAAATTAAAGATATCTCCGGAATTGATGCTAAAGTTCATACACTCCGTCACTCTTTTGCAACCCATCTTATTCAGGGTGGGGCTGATCTTAGAATAGTACAGGAACTTCTTGGCCATTCAGATATCAGCACAACGCAGATATATACTCATGTACAGAATAGTGATCTCCAGAGAGATCATGATGATTTTCATCCCCTGAATGAAAATAATGATAAACCGGTTTTCCCTGTTTCCCGGTATGCCGGTAAGGGGGCAGTGTGATTAAAAAAATAGTATTTTGTGCAGTTTTAATTTTAATGACATTTTTTCTGCTTTCTTCCTGTAATGAGACAAGAAAAAAGATTCTTGACAGGCTGCTTCAAACTGAATCCGGGGATTATGAAAATGAGAAAATATCCAAAGAGAGAATTAAGGAACTGGAAGAGGGTATTAAAGAATACACTGAAGATGTTGAGAGGGTAGTAAAAGCCAATGCAGAAATCGGGATCTATTACAGAATGCTTGCTTTAGAGTATATAGATCTTGGAATGTATAATCATGCTTATGAGAATATTGAAAAAGCTTTGGACTTTTATCCTACTCATTCTGTATTAAGCTTTTATGCAGGTCTTTCAAAAGCTAATATCGCCAGAGCCGAAATAGACGAGACTAAACGTTTATCTTTATTCTATGAAGCTGAGAGCTATTATCTTACTGCCATCAGGATCAGGAAAGGTTATGCAAATGCACTCTATGCATTATCGGTCCTCTATATGTTTGACCTGGAAAAACCGGAGAAAGCAGGACCTCTTCTTGAGGAAATTCTTTTTCGGGACCCAAAAAACTGGGAGGCAAAAATATTATATGCCAGATTTAAAGTTGTTTCCGGAGATATTGATGCTGCCATAGAGCTGTACAATGATATTTCAGAAAATGCCTGGGATGATGTAATGAAAGAGCAGGCAGGGCGGAATCGTGATTCTCTTTTGGCGGGACAATTATGATGTCTAATGTAATGCAGCTGTTTATAAGCAGAATACCCCGGTTGAATACCAGTGAAAGGCTCATTCTTTTAGAACGTTTTTCTACGATTGGTGACCTGGTAAATTTGAATCATCAGGGGCTTGAACAGTTATTGTGTAAAAAATTAACAGGGATGATCTATAATCCTTTGCAGTATCAACTTGAGACAGATACCGTCCTTGATGATATTGAGCATTCTGATATAGAAGTAATTCATTACATGGATAGTAGTTATCCTCCCCTGTTGAGAGAAATTTATGATCCTCCTTTTCTTCTTTATAAAAAGGGTGGGGCTCTGGATAACACATTCCCTTCAATTGCTGTGGTTGGTACAAGGCTTGCGTCCTCCGGGGCTTTCGAAGCTGCGTATAATCTGGGATTGGAGATGGCGGCCCTGAATATTAATTTGGTTTCCGGTCTTGCAGCGGGGATCGATAAGGCCGCCCATGCCGGTGCTGTTAAGGGAAGGGGCATAACAGTTGCAGTTCTTGGGAATGGTATCGATTATATTTACCCTAAGGAGAATACAGATCTCGGGCATAAAATTCTGGAACAGGGAGGCATAATATTAAGTGAGTATTCGCCGGGAACTGCTCCTTTGAGATATAATTTCCCTGCCCGTAACAGAATTATCAGCGGGTTAAGCAGATCTGTGGTTGTTGTAGAAGCACCGGAAAAATCCGGAGCTCTGATTACGGCTGAATTTGCACTGGACCAGGGTAGAGATGTTTTTGTGCATAGTTGTTCTTTAAGCAGTAAAAAGGGGCTTGGTTGTCTGAAGCTTTCACTGGAAGGAGCAGGTGTTATTAATTCAATAGAAGAAATTATCAGTTTAAGGGAGGCCGTTTAGTATGAATAACACGTTTGAAGTACATAAAATGAATTATTTAAACTATCTTGTTGCGGTCCGTAATCTTTCAGATAATTCCATACGGGCATACAGGCATGATCTGGAGATGTTCGATGATTTCCTTGATTCTGAAAAATTAAGTTTTGATAATCCGGGTCCCCGGAATGTAAGAAGTTTTATTGGAAATCTTGCCAGAAAAAATCTTACAGAATCTTCAATTAATAGAGTAATATCTTCTTTAAAGAATTTTTACAAGTATTGTGTTAAATACGATATTCTGAAAGTTAATCCCTTTTCTCATGTGCGCAGTATTAGCGGCCGCAGAAAGATACCGGATGTTCTGTCTTTTAATGAGATTGATATGATGATAAAAATGACCAGAAATGATTTTGCAGGTATTCGGGACAGGGTAATACTCGAGTTATTGTATTCTACCGGATGCAGAGTTTCGGAGTTGGCAGATATGAAGGTTAAGGACCTTGACCTTAAGAAGAGGATGGCCCTTGTTAATGGGAAGGGTGGGAAATCCAGATGGGTATTCCTTACTAAAGGAACTGCAGAAGAGGTTATGCTGTATCTTCCTCTCAGGAAGAGACATCTTAATAATTCTGTTTCTTCTGAAGTTACCAGTCTTATATTAAATATGAAGGGGAATGGTATTTCATCAAGAGGAATCCGCTTTATTCTGGATAAGTATATAAGGGCTATAGGTGTTAACAAGCATGTCAGTCCGCATACCTTCCGGCATACTTTTGCAACGGATTTATTAAACAATGGAGCTGGTATAAGAGCTGTCCAGGCTATGCTGGGACATTCGTCAATTTCAACTACACAGGTATATACTCATGTGGGTATTGACAGATTAAAGGATGTCTATAGAGCGGCCCATCCTCATGGGAGATAGAAAAACTAATGGAAGGTGGAGAAGAGGAAAATATGGAAATTAGAGGTACAACGATTATTGCAGTCAGAAAGGATGACGCTGTTGCAATGGCTGGAGATGGTCAGGTGACTTTTGGAAATACTGTTATGAAAGGCAGGGCCAGAAAAGTACGAAGAATGTATGATGATCGGGTTATAGTTGGTTTTGCAGGTGCTACCGCTGATGCTTTTACCTTGTTTGAGAGGTTTGAGGGAAAGGTAAAAGAGTATAACGGGGACATAACCAGAGCGGCTGTGGAGCTGGCCAAAGAGTGGAGAACAGATCGTGTTCTAAGAAAGCTGGAAGCTATGCTTCTTGTAGCTGATAAAACAAAAACTCTTTTAATTTCAGGAACAGGAGACGTAGTGGAACCTGATGAAGGTGCTATTGCAATCGGTTCCGGGGGAAACTACGCTTATGCAGCTGCACTTGCATACCTTGATTCCTCAAAATTCACAGCAATGGAAATTGCAGAAAAGAGTATAAAGATAGCTTCTGATATATGTATTTATACGAACAACAACATTGTTCTGGAGGGAATTGAATGAAAACAGATCTGGATAAACTTACCCCGAAAGAGATAGTAAGGGAACTTAACAAATATATAATTGGCCAGAATAAAGCTAAAAAAGCTGTGGCTATTGCTTTGCGGAATAGAATGCGCAGAAGACTTTTACCTGAATCTCTGGTAGATGAAGTTACTCCGAAAAATATTATTATGATTGGTCCTACCGGAGTAGGTAAAACTGAAATAGCCCGAAGACTGTCAAAGTTGTGCGGGGCCCCCTTTCTAAAGGTTGAAGCAACTAAATTTACCGAAGTCGGTTACGTTGGCCGGGATGTTGAATCAATGATCAGAGATCTGATGAGTGTTGGTCTTACGATGGTAAAAAAAGAGCTGTCTGAAAACGTAAAGGAAGAAGCTGAAAAAAGAACAGAAGAGGTACTTCTCGATTTGCTGCTTCCTGGTGTAGGTAAAAAGAAACCTGTTCCTCCAAAAAAAGATGCAGTGCCAGGTCAGCCTTCTCTTCCGGTAGTTTCAGAAGAGATTAAAGAGCCCGAAGATAAGCTCACTGCACCTACAAGGGAAAAATTCAGAAAAATGCTTAGAGACGGGAAGCTTGATGACAAAAGCGTAGATGTTGATATTCCGGGCAATGGCTTCCCCTCTATAGAGATATTTTCCGGTACCAGTTTTGAAGAGATGGACCTTAACATTGGTAATCTCGGATCTATTTTTGGAGGCAAAAAGAAGAAGAAAAAGGTTAGTGTAAGGCGGGCAAAGGAAATTATTCTTGCAGATGAAATGAGTAAGATGGTGGATACTGACAGGGCTTCTGATATGGCGAAAGAACGCGTTGAGGAGATGGGAATAGTATTTATTGATGAGATCGACAAAGTTACTTCCAGAGAGGGCCGGTCCGGGGCGGATGTTTCCAGAGAGGGTGTTCAGCGGGATATTCTTCCCATAATAGAAGGTAGTAAGATAAACACAAAATATGGAATTGTTGATACTTCCCATATTCTGTTTATTGCTGCCGGGGCTTTTCATATTAGTAAACCATCGGACCTTATCCCGGAACTTCAGGGGCGTTTCCCTATACGTGTAGAACTTGATGACCTTGACAGCAATGATTTTCACCAGATTCTCACTCAG
>DAOWMA010000327.1 GCA_030643345.1 Spirochaetaceae bacterium | reverse complement strand
CTTTTAGCTGAATACTTACATCTTCATTGGCAAGGACATTAGGAAATTGTTTAGAAATATGCTGCATATCCAGCACTATCCTGTCTTCTTTCACAGTACTCATATAAATTCCTTTTTTATGAAATAAACCTGGTTAATGTAAAATAATCTGAATTTACATTAACCAGTATAATCTACCTGTCAGGAAAGTCAATTGTTTTGTTAAATTTTTAACACTTCTACATGATCTGTTTAAGGCAAAACAGAATTTTGCAGAAAAACATACATATTTTGTATTGATACAAATGTAGGGGCAGCCACAAGGGTTTGTATACAAACCCTTGTGGCTGCCCCTACGTGTGGGTCCTATTCCACAGGGTCTGTCATTACAAATTCAACCCGTCGGTTCTTCCACCAGACAGTCTTATCAGTAACTGATACGATTGGGAATTGACCACCGAAGGCTTCTGTGCTGATTTTGGACGAAGGCATGCCTCTATCTATTAGAGCACTTTTTACTGTATCAGCTCTTCTGGCAGTTAAAGGAAGAAGAATCTTCTCTTCCTTATCTTCCCTGGGACCATCCAGATAGATATTCAGTGCATGCCCCTCAAGAACAAGTCCGTAGGCAGGATACTTTCGATAGATTGCTGCCACCCTGTCCAGAGAACCATTGTTTCCTGCAAGCTGACCGGCTCCGGCAGAATCCAGTGCATATCTGTAGGCCCCAAAAATAATATTCGGTACAGAAAGGTATTTTTTGCCATCCTTTATTACAAGAAGAATATCCAGAGGTATTGCTTTCTCAAAAACGGACTCATTGCCTCCACTATCATAGACCTTCAGCTTAAGAACGAAATTCGGATTATTTACAGGAATTGCAAGCCCCCCATTGGAATCAGCACTGTTCCAGATAATGTCCCCTGAAGGATCTCCCATACCTGAATAGGTTCTAAGAATATCCCCATCCATATTAAGGACTTCCATTGACCAGTGATCAATTTCAGTATTATCCAATACTTTCAGGGTTACATAAACCTCACCTTCAGCACCCTCATCAGTGGCTGCAAAGGGATTTGCTATAACATCAATGCTTATTTCCGGTGGTGTAAGATCAAGAACAAAACTCACCGACACTGCCTCTGCAACATCACCCTTCAGGTAAACTGCAGAAAGGCTTACGCTGTAACGACCTTCCGGTGCTGCTGTAACTTCTCCTTCTTCATCTACAGCAGTTCCATCCCAGAGAATTTCCGGAGGGAGATCATCCAATCCCCGGATATCCCTTATTACATTCCCGTCTGAATCAAGAACATTCAGTTTCCAGCTCTCTACATTTGTATATTGACTGGAATCTACAAGAACAATTAATTCATCCCCTGCTCCGTTGCTGTCAGGAGAAAAACCCTTTACAGTCTTTAGAGCAAGACTGACAGGCGCTCTGTTTACAGTCAAAGCCAATGGGTCAATAACAGTACTATTACCAGCAGGATCTGTGAATGCTGCAATAAGCGAATACTGGCCATCATCAACTTCAACACCATTCAGGTCCGTACCATTCCATACTATCAAAGATGTTGTTTTATCGGAACTGGTACTTAATGCTGTAGCTCCCTGGCTGTCCAGAATAGAACCCTTCCAGGTAACTTCCCCGTCAGATTTAAAACGGATTTCCGCCTGGTCCTTTAGATAATCTCCATTTGGAGAGAATATTGGATTAGTAACAGATACAGAAATTTCCGGGGCAGTAACATCAATAATAAAAGGTTCCAATACAGTTGGTTTGTTCCCGTTTTTATAGTAAACCTTATAGATAAAACTGTAGTTTCCTTCCGGCATTGGGGCCCCTTCCGAATCAGTTCCATCAAAGTAAACCTCTTCAGGCATTTCACCATCACCGGAGACCTGCCAGTAAACATCAGAGTTTTCATTACGTATCTGCCATTCCCAGAATTCCAGCCCCTCTGTCTCATTTACTTCCAGATAAACAGTCATGGAATCCTTCACACCATTACCATCAGGTGAAATTGCAGGATTATCAATTAGAATGGCAATTGGCGTAATGGTTAGATCCAAAACAATCCCTTCCAGAGCAATGGAATCCGATTCATTACCGGCTTCATCTTTAGCTGATAGAGTATAGGAATAGGTCCCAGCTGATACCTGTACGCCGGACTCATCCGTTCCATCCCATACTGCTTTACCGGGAGTACCATTTTCCCAGGAGAATGATTTAACAGTATTACCGCTGTTATCCAGAATAGCAGCTTCCCAGAGTGCTTCTTCTGTAGCCTGGGTATGACTGATTTCCAGACTGTCCATGGAACCATCCCCGTTGGGAGAAAAAATAAGATCCGCAGGTTTAACTATAATAGCCTCCGGTTTCCGGACATCTACTACGAAATCATCTACATCTATATCCTTCCTGTTCTTTGAGGAATCTATAACCCACAGTTTTACATTATATACACCGTCGGAAACCGTATCACCATTCTGATTTGTCCCATCCCAGGAGATACTCCTGTCCAGGGTAAACTCGCTGTAACCCCGGAAAATAGACGAAAACCATCCTATATCCGATTTTTCAGTCTCCACCACCTCTTTCATCACATTCCCGGTGGAATCAACAATCTGCAGACCGTACTCAGGTACATAACCCTCATCACTTTTTACATATACTTTTACAGAAAATGAGAGAGTAGCTGTATCCTGAACTTCATTTGAATCGGGAGAAAGATACTGGGTTCCGGAAGTTATCGGCGGAACATCAGGAGCCTCCTTATTTCCACGAGCAAATAAAGGCCCTGCAATTACAGTAAATATTAGTAAAGCAAGTATAAACTGAACTGTCTTTGATAATTTCATATCTTTCTCCTATTAATAGCTATTTATTTAACTTATTGTATCATATATTAAATTTATCCTTTTACCCGGATTATTTCCAATTATTATTGATTTTTTAAAAAGTTCTATGGATTCATCCAGATTTTTTTCATCATTAACGTAAAAATCGGCAAGGATATCTCCTTTTTTAACAGAATCTCCAATTCTCTTTTTCAACCAGTAACCTACGGCAGGATCTACAATATCCGCCTTTTTTGTACGTCCCGCACCCAAAAGAAGAGCCACCATACCCATATCTTCTGTATTCATGACCTGAATAAAACCATCAGCCTCAGCCTTTACCTCGATAATTTTTTCTGCAGAAGGAAGAAGGTCAGTATTATTCACCACCTCCGAATCACCATCCTGCATTTCAATCATCTGCCCGAATCGCTTCAAAGCTTCACCATTTTCTATAACCATATCAAAAATGACGATATTGGGGGTCAAAACACCT
>DAOWMA010000187.1 GCA_030643345.1 Spirochaetaceae bacterium | reverse complement strand
GGGAATCTTTAAAGCAAATGATATTAGAGGTAAGTATCCTGTTGAACTTGATCGGGAGACTCTTTATTCTATCGGTTATTATCTTCCGCATATCCTGAAAACAGATAAAATTATTGTTGGCAGGGATACACGAACTTCCTCCAATGAGGTCTTTGATATTTTATCGAAAGGGATAACTGACAACGGGGCTGATGTTGTAGATATTGGATTGTGTGATACCCCGGCAGTTTATTTTGCAACAGCATTTTATAAATTTGACGGGAGTGTAATGATAACAGCATCCCATAACCCACCTGAATATAATGGTCTGAAAATATCCCGATCCGGGGCAGTTCCTGTTGGACCTGATACCGGACTAAGAGAACTGAAAGAGCTTATTCAAACTAATGCGGTCCCAGTTTTAGAAAAAGGGAAAATTACAAATCTTGATATATCCCGGGATTATAAAAATCATATCCGGAAGTTTATATCTGATTATTCAGGTGTAAGAGCAGTCTTTGACTGTGGTAATGGTGCTGCAGCAGCCTATGTTCATAAAATATTTGCAGGTACTTCTTTACATTATACAACTCTTTCTGATAAGCCGGATGGCACTTTCCCAAATCATGGGCCTAATCCTCTGGAAAAAGAAAGCTGGGTAAGTATCAATAAAGAGATTCTAAAACAGAAGGCAGATGTTGGTATTATCTTTGATGGTGATGCTGACCGGGCTGTGTTTTTTGACGAAAAGGGTGGGTTTATATCTCCGGATATTATTACAGCACTTATAGGTCATTACTACTATGATAAAAAAACAGACCCCGGTAGCAACATTAGTGATGGTCAAATGTACTACGATATCAGATCCTCCCGGAGCGTTTCGGAGTACATTGAAACTTTAGGTGGTAAATCATCTCCCTGCAGAACCGGGCATGCAAATATAAAAAAAATCCTGAAGGAAAGTAATGGGACCTATGCCGGGGAGCTTTCAGGACATTACTATTTCAGGGAGAATTACTTTTGTGATTCAGGTTTTATAGCTGCTGCAGTTGTTCTTGGAATAATTAAAAAGTTGCAAGTACCGGTTTCTGAAATATCAGGAAAAATAAATCCTTACTCATTTTCAGGTGAAATAAATTTTGAAGTTAAAGATCAGGAATTAATTTTAACTAAGATTGAAGAATATTTTCCTGAAGGAAAGGTCAACAGACTGGACGGAGTACGAATAGATTTTAATTCCTGGTGGTTTATTTTAAGACCTTCCGGAGCAGAGCCCTTGTTAAGACTTGTAGTTGAAGCAGAAAGTAATGAGATTATGAAAGAGAAAATTAAAGGACTTAAAGCTATAATTGAAAGTTTTGAATAATTTTTATGCTAAAGGGGATAAAAGATGAAAAGATTAGTTACAGTAATAATCATTATGTCTGTAGTGAGCAATCTTTTTGCCGGCGGCAAACCAGAGGCTGAAAGAACTATAGGTGAATGGGAAGAGTGGGCTCAGCTTGGAGATTACAGACCTGTAGAAGATGATTGGGCTGCCATAGAGACAGCAGCCAAAGAAGAGAAGGAGCTTGTTGTATACTCTTTTTCTTCAAGAGTGTTCGATTTTGGAAGGACCTTTTATAATAAGTACGGTATTAAAGTTATTGCTAATGATATGTCAACACCTTCACTTCTGGAAAAATTAGTTCGTGAACAGGATGCAGGTATCTTTGAGGCTGATATAATTCTTGTTGATGATATTCCAACACTTTACAATGAGTTCCTGGCTGAGGGCCGATTGTACAGATTTATTCCAACTGATCTTATGGATGTGCTTATTGACGAGGCAAAAACTGCGCCCCTGGCAATAAATCATTATGGAGCAAGAGGAGTAGCCTATAACAGTGAGTTTTATTCAGAACCTCCTATAGACAGCTGGTGGGACCTTACAAGACCGGAATGGAAGGGTAAGATAATAATGAAAGACCCTCTTAATTCCGGAGCAGAATTCAATACTTTTGCTACCTTCATACAGCACCACGTGGATATGGAAGAAGCTTATCAGGATGAATTTGGTGAGGAACTTATTAAAAGTTATGAAGTTGAGAATGCAGGATACGAATTCCTGAAACGTCTTATGGACAATGGTCTTATTTTAATGTCCAGTTCAACTCCGGTTATGAAAGCTGTTGCTGCCCCCGGGCAGACAGATCCCCCTCTTGGTATACTTGGTTTCTCAAAACTGAGAACAATACAGGAGGAAAAGTTAACCGGAGCATTTATTTAAGATCTTTCACCTGTAACAGGGTTTAGAACAACAACAATTATGGCAATAGGCGCGTTCTCAAAACATCCCAATGCGGCAAAACTGATGATAAAGTGGATGTTTGGATCAGATAATCCCACTCCCGATAATCTTGCAGGGTATACTCCCTACTATGTTCCTGGGGACTGGGCTGTTCGGACCGATCTGGTTGAGCCTGCAGGTCAGAAACCTATTAACGAGATGGATTTTTATATTGAGGATGCTGACTGGCTCTATGTAAATGCCATTAAGGTAAGAGATTTCTGGCTTCAGAACCAATAATTTGAAATATATTTTGCAAAAATGACATATATGAAAGATATATTTCTTTACAAGAGCATTTTGTCATGCTAGACTAAAAAGAGAGGTGGCTGATAATGAAAAAGATTTTAATTGTACTATGTGTTTTTTTATTTATTGTTCCTGTAATCTTATTTGCAGGTGGAGACGCTGAATCTGATATGACTGTAGAGCAGTGGGAGGAATGGGCAGGTCTTGGCAGCTTTACCCCTGCAGAAGACGACTGGGATGCCATTATAGCTGCAGCCAAAGAAGAGGGAGAGGTTACTATCTATGCAAATACTTCCAGGGTATTCGATTTTTCCAGAACTTTTTATAATAAATATGGAATAAAAGTTATGGCAAATGATATGAGCCAGGGAAGTCTTTATGAGAAACTTGGTCGGGAGATTGATGCAGGTATTCATAATGCAGATGTGGTTTTAGTATCAGATTCTCCTACAATGTATCATGATTTTCTTGATATTGGCAGGGTTTACAGGTATGTTCCGGTTGATATACTTCCTCTATTAAACGATTGGGCTAAGAATGAACCTCTTGGAATCCAAAGGTTTGGAGGTAAAGCAATTGCATACAATTCACAGACCTATCCTGACGGACCTCCCATTGATACCTGGTGGGACCTTACAAGACCAGAGTGGCATGGGAAAATTATTACAAAAGACCCCATGCTTGGTGGATCAGAAATAAATTTCTTTGCATCTTTTATTAAATATTCTGATGAGATGGAAGCTTTATATAAAAAGGAATTTGGTGAACCTATCACTTTGCATGGAACAGAAAATGCCGGTTATGAATTTCTATTAAGACTTATGAACAGTGGGCTTATTTTGATGAGCAGCGGAACACCAGTTGCAGGTGCTGTTGGTGCCCCTAATCAGGAACATCCTCCACTTGGAATCATTGGTCCATCAAAATTGAGATTAAGGGAAGACGAAGAGCTTTATTTTGAGATTCTCTGGGATGTTGAACCGGTTGCAAGTTATCTAAGTAAGCAAACAGTTTCTATACCGGTATTTTCAAAACATCCAAATGCAGCCAAATTATTGATCAAATGGTTGTATGGTGATGAGAATGGAATGGAAGGCTACAAACCTTTCTGGGACCTTGGTACCTGGAGTCCAAGAACTGATGTACCTCAACCAGGAGATCAAAAAGATCTTAAAGATATGTCTCTTTGGGTAGAGGACAGTGACTGGCTTTATGCCAATGTTGTTAGATTCAGAGATTTCTGGATTGAACACATGTAATCAGGGATAAACTATTGTTACCCGCACTTTAACAGTGCGGGTTTTTTGTAAGAAAAAATACTTTCATTATATATTAATATGAAAGAAACTTTGTTTATTTCCTTGACAAAATAGATAACATGAGTGAAAATGAAATATATCTTTCATGTTAATATGAATATGAAAAATAAGGCCATATTAAGGAGAATTTAATGAAACTGGTGAAATATGACACTTTAGTGATTTTTTTAGCGCTTGTTGGGTTAATATCTTCCTGCGCTTCAAAACCTGCACCTAAGCAGCTGGCGCCTAAGGTAATAAAATCCACAAAGAAAGCCGTAGTACTTGAATACACTGAAACAAGAACAGATTTTTTAGTTAAACCGGTGTTCCAGACAGGAAGAACAGGGATATTAACCGGAGATGCCGATGATCCTGCAATATGGGTCCATCCTACAGAACCATCAAGAAGTTTGATTTTTGGTGTTGATAAGGTAGCTGGTTTATGGGTATGGGATTTTGAAGGTAATGAAATTACCCATGTTGATGCCTGGGGGAAGCCTGGTAATGTTGATGTCCGGTATGGCCTGGAATTGGGTGGTAAGCTGGTGGATATTGTTGCCATGAACTTAAGAAAGGTTAAATACGCAGATGCCAGTAAAATAGCAGTCTACGGCATTAATCCTGATTATACTTCCGGGGATGATGTTCTTTTTACACTTTCTGATGGTCAAACTGAAAATAATGATCTTCAAACCGGAACATACGGTTTTGGACTTTATAAAAATCCTGCTACAGGGCTTATCTATGCCTTTGAGAATGCAAGTACAGGTCCAATTAGTCAGTATTTAATAGAGGATGATGGAACTGGAAAGGGTATTAGCCTTAAACATATACGTGATCTTGAATATGGTGGTGAGAAATGTGAAGGAATGGTAGCTGATGACGAATTGGGCTTTTTCTATGTAGCTGAAGAAGATTCAGCTGTACATAAATACTACGCAGATCCTGAAATGTCCCCTGCGCCAATCCATTCTTTTGCCTTTGCTGAAGATGGCTACAGCAGAGATAGAGAGGGAATATCTCTTTTTAACTTCCCTGATGGAACAGGTTACTTCATTGTTGTGGACCAGGGCGATGCCTCAAATCAAATTGCGTCTATTCTTCGAATCTATGAACGCCAGGGAGATAATAAATTTGTAAAAACTGTTGCTTTACTTGATATGGATGGCAAACCAATGTGGGATGAAGATGGTGTGGATTCACTTTATACACCAGTACTTCCCGGATTTCCAAATGGAATACTTATAGGTCACGACGGAGATAATTCAACCTATACAATTTATGACTGGAAAGATATTGCCGGAGACGAATTAACTGTATACGGCGAATAAGAAGGTATAGGGAGATTATATAATGAGTAATATAGCTC
>DAOWMA010000042.1 GCA_030643345.1 Spirochaetaceae bacterium | reverse complement strand
GGAGATAGAACCGGTTTTGTTATCTCTGTATAACGGAACATATTCAGTAAGGTCGTTTCTGCCGATAACAACTCCTGCAGCATGGGTAGATGCATGTCTTGATAGACCTTCAAGGCGTTTCCCTGTATCAATAAGCTCTTTAAACTTCTCTCCCCTCTGCTCAATATCTTTAAGTTTAGGTTCCAGTTCCATTGCTCTTTCTATTGTCATTTTTGGTTCGCCTGGAATCAATTTCGAAATCTGATCAGATTCTGCATATGGGATATCAAGTACTCTGGCCACATCTCTGACAACAGCTTTTGCTTTTAGTGTTCCAAAGGTTATAATCTGGCCGACTCTGTCCTTACCATATTTTTGGGTAACGTAATCAATTACTTCCTGTCGTCTTTCAAAGCAGAAATCTATTTCGAAGTCGGGCATTGATATACGGTCAGGATTAAGAAAACGTTCAAATATCAAATCGTATTTAAGCGGGTCTATATCGGTTATCATTAGAGCAAATGCAACTATGGAACCTGCACCAGAGCCCCGACCTGGTCCGACGGGGATATCATTTTCCCTTGCATAGTGAATAAAATCCCAGACAATTAGAAAGTAACCTGTAAAACCCATATTGATAATAATATCGAGCTCAAAATCTGACCGTTTTTTTATTTCATCAGTAATTTCAGGATATCTTTTCGTAAGGCCTTCGTGTGTTAGAAAGCGGAGATAATCATCCGGATTATCAAATTCTTCAGGTATAGCATACTCCGGAAGAAGGGGCCCGGGGAGCTTAATTTCCAAATTACAACTTTCTGCAATTTTTACTGTATTTACAAGTGCTTCAGGAATGTCCTTGAAGATTTCGTACATCTCCTCTTTGGATTTCATGTAAAATTCAGAACTCTTAAATTTCATCCTGTTTATTTCATGTTTTTTCCGGTTTGTTCCTATACATATAAGAATATCCTGAGCATTTGCATCTTCTTTATCCAGATAGTGTATATCATTTGTGGCAACAAGAGGGATTCCGGTCTTTTTTGATAGTTTAATAAGTCGTTCATTTACAATTTTTTGTTCAGGAATACCATGGTCCTGAAGTTCCAGGTAGAAGTTCCCTTTTCCAAAAATATTCTGGTAGTATTCAGCCTTCTTTTGAGCTTCTTCAAATTGATTATCAAGTAATTTACGGGGTATATACCCTGCCAGACATGCCGATGAACAGATAAGATTAGAGCCGTACTTTTCAAGCAGCTCATCATCAATTCTTGGTTTATAATAGAATCCTTCTGTGTAAGCTTTGGAAGCCAAAATCATCAGGTTTTTATATCCTGCATAGTTCTTTGCAAGAAGAATCAGATGGTTTGCTTTACTCCCTTTTTCGTTTCCTGATTTAATATTTCTATTGCCGGGAGCGACATAGAATTCACAGCCTATAATCGGGTTTATATCATTTGCCCTGCATTCTTTATAAAAATGGAGGGCACCGAACATATTGCCATGATCTGTTATAGCCAGATGTTTCATACCTGAATCTTTAGCTTTTGCAATCATCTTTTTAATAGATGCTGCGCCATCCAGAAGAGAATAATCAGTATGATTATGAAGGTGAATAAAATCAGGTGCAATAGTCATTACACAAGAATATAAACCTTAAATACCTGTTCTGTAAAGCTAAAAAGGACAGTTTAGGGGAGTAGTTCTTCAAGAATCCAGAAAATAAAACGGGCCGTTCTGTATCTCTGGAATGGCGTTAACTCACCAGTCAAACCCTCCAGCCATTCTTTATGCATTCGGGTCACAGAAGATACATCTTTTATGTTCAAGGGAACTTTTTTACCAATAAGTAGCGATTCAAGTTCTATACTGCGAACGGTATGTTTTCCTGTGTTGCCTATGGCCATCCTGAAATCGTTAATCATCCCTTTCCGGATATCTGCAAGAACACAGAAGGAGATTGCATTTCCTGCATCAAAATATGGATTTCCGTCACTGCTGAATATCTGTCTGTTCCAGTTCCCGAAGGGGATTCTAATTCTTGTCAGTATTTCGTTTTCTTTTAACTGAAAATCACCATTTTTGTTAAAAAAACGGTTCAATTGGATCCACCTGGTGCCTCCCGATCTTTTTAGTTCAAGGCTGGCATCCATAAGCAGTAAGACACTATATAGGTTTAACCTTACATCCTGGATACAAAGATGACCTCCCAGAGTCGCGTTATTTCTGATTACAGAAGGTCTGATAAGTTTCATTGCCTGTGCCAGGGCATGAGGGAGAACATGCTGACCAACATTCAGTATTCTATTAATTACAGCTCCGGCACCTATTTCCAGGAAGCGTTCTGTGCGTCTGATTTTTGTTAGTTCAGAAATTCGTGAAATCTGTATTATGCTGGCAGGAAGGGTAGGTCTCTTCATTTCCTGCTTTCCCATCAGTCCTGTACCACCTGCCCATATTACAGCCTCAGGATTCTGGTTTTTTATAGTTAATAGTTCATTAAGGGTTGAAGGGTAAAAAATATGACTATATACTTCTTGCACGCCTTCTTCTCCTTCTATAGTATGCTCCTGCTTTTACACTTTTTATCAGTGTAGATTTGTCAGTGCAGGAACAGTTTATTCCCTCAAATGCTTCCAGGATTTGATGTTCATCCGGTTCAACATAATTTTCCAGGATTGAATGTATGGTCATTATTTTCCCCGGGCGGCAGAATTCACATGGGTGATATCCTGTATCTTCGAATCCTTTGATTATATCGTTTATTTCGTCGAATTTGCTCAAACCTTCAAAAGTTATTATTTCAGCATCTCTTGCCTGAAATGCAGGGATAAGACAGGAAGATACAAGGTCTCCATTGAAGAATAAAGAGCAGCCTCTGCAAATCCCCCTATAGCAGCTTGTTCGTAGACTCATGATTTTTGCGGATGTTTTAAGAAGATCAACCAGCCTGGTTCCCGGAGCAGAATCAAACTCTACGTTTTTCCCGTTAAGTTTAAAATTAATCTTCATTACCCCTCCAGATGCTGGAAAATTATTTCCGGTGTTACAGGAAGAGTATCAAAATAGATTCCTGTAGCTTGAGATAAAGCCTGTACAAATGCAGATGGAATTATCGTGTCTGGTAATTGTGATATTCCTCCACTGGTTCTTTTTGAATCGGTAATAAACTCTATATTAATATTAGTCAGTTTTGTTTTTTCCATAACTCCTATCTCAGTATGGGAAACTGCCGGACTAAACAGATCTGTTTTTCCCCCTGCCCAGGCAAGGGATTCGAATATCTCTGCTTCGGCAGCAGATCTGGCCGCTTTAGTGTTGTGTATTCTCCCAACATCAAAAATAGTCCATATACCTTTGATAACAGGCCTGAGTAATACATGATCCAGTTCAATCTCCACTACTGCTGCACCCCATGAGAGGGTGTTGAAAGGCATTCCTTTCAATTTTTCTGAATCCCAGATATCTTTTCCGGGAGATTTGAAACTTCTTTTTTCTTCTATTGGAAGTGGTTTATTAAATCTGTGTTTTTTTATACCATAACAGCATTTTTCTACCAGGTTTGTCATAATACTTAAGTCATTCGATAGAAATGATGGTCCTGAATTGGGCAGGATAGTTGTATTCCCCCTGACTATTTCAATGGATTTGATATCAAGTCCAAGGATTCTCCCGGCAGTTTCTTTCCATATATTTTCAGGTGCTGACCCGTTGGAGCTGCTGGAAATATAGAGTTTATCATTTTGATCTAATTTTACTTTCATGGAATATGCTTCTCTGTTGTCTTTTTTCCTTGAGAATCCATTTCCCGCATATCCCATTGCAAGTCCTATTCCCCTTAAGTTCCCCGGTATTTCAAGTTTTCCTGTTTGTCTTTTTTTTAGAACTTCATAGGCTGAGTATTTTCTATGGAAATCAGATTCTGCTGCTACCTTTGTTAAAATATCTCTTTGTGAAATTTGTTTAAGGAGGCCTCCCGAAGGAAGCTTTTGATTTTTTTCAGGAAGGTATTCCAGGCGGAGAGTAAGAGGGTTTATTTGTTTAAGAGCAGCAATTCTTGATATTTGAGTCTCTGCAGAAAATGTTCCCATCCCTATTCCGCAGCCTTTAAAAATATTCATTGGCGGTGAAGAGGTACGAATTGCATTGGCTCTGATCCTTAGGTTGGTTATTGAATATATAGATGCCGCACCAAGGATAAGCTGACTTAAAATTTCGTCGGTAAATAGAGGACAAGCACCGATATCAACACTTATTTCTATATCTTCTGCAATGATTTTTCCGGAATTGTTCAGAGCAGATTTTCTGGTAATGTGTACTGGCGGTCGTTTTACACTGTACTGCAGAATTCTCTGGGGCTGGGCAACAATTTTTACCTCTTTTCCTGATTTAACCGCAAGAACAGCAACAATTGCTGAATATATAGAGGGAAGTATCAGTTTTTCATCGTAGGTATGGTGGTACGGTTCAATATTAACCTGAATCTCTTTTACCGGAAGAGCACAGACACCGGCTACAGTTTTTTGAATATGAAAGGGCCATTGGGATGCCGTTGTAATTTCCAGTATTTTATTTTTATATCTTGCAATAGCGCCCATAGGGTATGTTATAGGTAACATCTGCATTGATGTTTTATATTCGCTTTCAACAGTCTGACTGGAGTTTCTGAATTTACTGTCAACACTTCCTTTGATAAATTTTTTTGTACCTGATATTTGATATTTATGATAATTGTCAAAGGTTAGAAGTGAATAGTCAGTGTCGTATTCAACTATAGTGTTATTGCATAGTTTTAGAACTTTATCTTCATCGGGACCACAGATTACCAGGATCGGTTCTCCTTCATATTGAACTGAACCATTGCATAACAGAGGCATTTCTTCAGAAAAAACAGATACACTATTATCTCCGGGAATATCTTTCCCTGTCAGGCTGTAGTATCCCTTAGGCAGAATAGGTATTTTAATGGATGAAATTGAACCTTTTGGAATTGATGAACGTATAAGGCTTGCAAAGAGCATTTTCCGGTTGGTTATATCATCCAGAAATATATGATCTTTTGCCATTAGATTTTTCTCCTGAAGCGCAAACCTGTCTTTTTGACTGAGGAGACTATTCTTTCCAGCTGTTCTTCTGTTAAATCGGGGTAAATAGGCAGACTGAAAACAGCATTATATGCCTTTAAAGTTTCAGGGAAGTCCTCGGGTTTGCAACCGTATTTATTCTTATAGTAGGGCATTATATGCAGAGGAATATAATGAACAGAGATCCCTATCCCCAAATTTATAAGATTTTCTATAAACTCGTCCCTTCCTGCAGTTAGTTTATCTGCAATTATTCTCGGCATAAAAAGATGCCATGCATGATTATCCTGCTGTTCAGGAAGCTTGAGGAAATCAAGATCTCCTAATTCCTTAAAATAGAAATCAGCAATTTTTTTTCTTTTCTCAAGAAACATGGCGGCTTTTTTTAGCTGTTCTCTTCCAATTGAAGCTGCTGTATCCGGCATATTGTACTTAAACCCCGCATCAACAATGGAGTACTGCCAGGCAGGTTTCTCTGAGGTATACCTGTCCCATGCTTCTCTGTCTATTCCATGAAGACGCATTACCGACATTCGTTTTGCCGCTTCGTTGTTATTAGTAACTATCATACCACCTTCACCTGTGGTTATGGTTTTTGTGGCATAAAAAGAAAAAACGCCGGCATCACCCATACAGCCCAGGAATTTCCCGTTTAATTTTACAGGAAAAGAGTGTGCTGCATCTTCCAACAGCATTATTTTGTATTTCTCTTTTAGTTCAAGGAATGATTCCATATCACATGGATGTCCACCTATATGAACAGGGATTATTCCTTTAATTGAGGGATCTTTCTGCAACTGTTTTTCTACTTCAAGAGGGCTTAAGTTAAATGTTTCCGGATTTATGTCTGCAAAGACCGGATCAGCACCAAGATAGCGTATTACTTCAGCAGTTGAGGTAAAAGTATAGGAACTTGTAACTATTTTGTCTCCAGGACCAATACCAAAGGATTCAAGAGCCAGGTGAAGACCTGATGTTGCTGAATTGACTGCAAGGGCATTTGCTGTACCTGTATAGGAAGCAAACTCCGATTCGAATTTCTTTACTTCTGCTCCTGTTGTCAGCCAACCGCTTCGGAGTACTCTTATTACAGCTTCTTCCTCTTCTTTTCCCAGAGAAGGTTTTGCAAAGGGAATAAAATCAGTATTCAGGTTCATTTTCAACCATCTTTATGCTTGGAATGTACTTTTTGAGTATCTCTCTTAAGTATATACGATTTCTATACAGATTTTCATCTTTTTCCAGATAGCAGACTTCCTGAAGATTCTTAAGCAGGCTTTCCAATTGACCTTTTAATCTTGTTCTGTGAACAACTTTAATAATACCCGGATGTATAGTTTTGATAACTGTATCTTCTTCTGTCCACAGTCGTTCATCCATTTTTTCTCCAGGTCTAAGCCCTATGTAGTTAATGTCAATCTCCTTTTCCGGTATAAAACCATAAAACCGGATCATCTGTTCTGCAAGATTTCTTATTAAAATAGGTTCACCCATTTCCAGTATATACAGGTCCCCTCCGGATCCGACTCCCCCTGTTTTCAGAACCAGAGAAGCTGCCTCAGGGATAGTCATAAAAAACCGTTTAACATTCTTATGAGTAATTGTTAATGGCCCTCCCTTCATTATTTGGCGGGTAAAAAGAGGGACGATACTTCCCCTGGAGCCAAGGACATTTCCAAAGCGAACGACCATGAAATTTGTTGTTTTGGAATTATTGTTAAGGACAAGTTCTTCTGCTACCATTTTGCTGGCACCATAGATACTTGATGGAGCAACAGCTTTATCAGTTGATATAAATACAAACCTGGAGACTTCTGATTCCACTGCAGCATCAACAATATTTTTTGTTCCGAAAATATTATTTTTTACTGCTTCTACGGGGTTTTCCTCTATCAGAGGAACATGTTTATAGGCAGCACAATGGAATATTACATCCGCCTTCAGGCGCCGAATAATGAACTTTACAAAATCCCTGTCCTGGAGTTCTCCGACAATCGGAACTATGGTGGAAGCTTCTCCTACTCCGCCTTCCTGTAGAATTCTAAGCTCTCTTTCTATCTCATAAACACTGTTTTCACCATGATCAAATAGATAAAGCCGGTCCGCTCCTCCGGAAAGAAGCTGTCTTGCAAGTTCACTTCCAATACTGCCTCCGGCACCGGTTATTAAGACTCTTTTTCCCCGCAGGTATTCAAGGCTTTCAATCAGGCCTATATGAACAGGATTTCTTGCAAGCAGATCCTGAGCCTTTATCTCACGTGCTTGAATAAGGTGAGCATCTCCCTCAATAATTTGAGAGATACTGGGAAGTATTCTGATCTTTTTTAGTTTTGCTTCCTGTAATATTGCATATATTCTTCGGAGATCAGATTCTGCTGCACCCGGAATGGCAATTAACACCTCATCTACCTGCATTTTCAGGATAAATTCTTTTGCTCTGTTGACCGGGCCTATAATTGGAATATTGTGTTCCGAATTGCCGATTTTTTCGGGATTATCATCCAGAAAAGCTACAACTTTACCAAGTATCCCTTTAGAGGATATTTCAGCTGCTATTTCCTGTCCTGCAAAACCAGCGCCAATAATTATTATTCTGTTTGTTTTACTCATTTTCTTCTACTTTTCCCAGAGTTTCAAATCCGAAATCAATTGCAAATGATTCTTTATAAAGGGACAAATTAACTTTTGCCCTCCTTTTCCTTCGGTCTACCTTTATTATTCTACCTTCCATTCCTTTCATAGGCCCGCTTAAAACTTTAATTTTCCCGTTTTTATCGAACCATACTTTAGATTTCTCAACAACCTCACCAAAATGAAGAAAATGGAGCAGAAGTTCTTTGTCAGAGCCTTCAATTGGTTCTATATTCCGGTTACTTTTTAAAAATCTGACAAAACCGGCTGTCCGGCGTAGAATCCACTGAATATCGGGACTAAGATTTTCAGCTTCAAAAAAAAGGTAACCAGGGAAAATAGATGCCAGACTTTCTTTATTTTTTCCATTTTTCCTGATTGTCAGCTTTCTTCTGGGCCATAACAGACTATCCTTAATGTTAAAGGCTGGAAGGTCGATTTTGAAATTTTCCTTTGCCAAACCAATAAATCTCTTCTCTTCCCCTGTCATAACCTGAAGTACGTAATATTTCATCTGAATTAAAATATCACGAATAGAGTGCTGTTGCAATCAGATATAGAATATAATAATCTCCCAATAAATTATTCCGATACTGTAACAAAACTCCATGGAGAGAATAATGAATAAAAGACTATTTTTATTTATCTCAATTTTTTGTCTTCCTTTTTTACTTTCTGCAGAAACAGTATTACTTTATACAATAAGTGATGCAGATGTAGTTGATGAAGAACAGTTTGGTGATTTGATTGAAAGTGCTGTTATGAATGAATTTTTTGATGCCGGCCATATTGTTTTTAATGCATCTGTAATAGGAAATGCACCGGAGGTAGGTCTTGATCATTATAAAGAGTCTGCTTCAATACAAATGGCAAAGGCGGGAGGAGCTTCATTCTTGCTGGAAGTAAATTTAATTTACAGTGATATGAAGGGGTATAATCTACCAGGATATGCAAAATTTCGGTTAATTGATGTTTACACCGGAGATATGCTTGAAGAAGGAACTGTAAATATTGATAAAAAGTGGATTGATGATGGTGATCTGAAGGATGGTCTTACAGCAATGGGTATGAGTATGGCCGGTTATGCATTAACTTTTTTATAAATTCCTCTCAGCTAAGGGATTAATTTCCCCGACAATAGAACTGGAGGACTTAAGTTATGGGTCTGAGGGCAATGAAATTATTATATAAAACGATTATTACGCTATTAATGCTGATTGTAAGTACCACTATTTCGGCTGGTTCTGTATGGGATGGAAGTGTTTCCACTGCAAGATATGGTTATCTCCCTCAAACCGGTATGTATGCAGCTTCAAATGCTTTTCCTCAGAATACCAGAGTAACAGTTACTAATCCTGATACAGGTAAATCTGTAGATGTAATAGTTCTTGAGAGACTTGAGAATAATAATCTGTTTCTTGTCCTTTCCTCGGATGCTGCGGAATCTGTAGGACTTGAGTATGGGGAAATTTTCCATGGCAGTATCTCGGAACACCTTGCAGCCGGGCCTGGGACAGAAGAAGATCTTTCCTATAATCCTGATCCTGATGTTAATCCTTCCGCTTTTTCCAACAGAGCTTCTGAGCTGGCATTAATACAGGAATATATAGACAGTGAGCTTGGTGGTGTTGATGAGAGCCTGATTATACCTGATACGGAAGTTGAACCGGAAGTTCCTGAGATTTTACCGGCTACAGGAACTGACGAAGAAGTCGAAGAGGTAGTGGAAACAGTTGAAAATATTCCGGTTGTCAAAGATATATCTGAAGAGCTTAAAGATGAACCGGATATGCCTTTTGTCGAAAATATGCCTGAAGAGGATGTTTACAGTGCTGAACCTGATGAACTTCTTCCAACGCCTGTTCTACCTGAAGATACTTCTGGTCCTGAGTTTGTGGAAGGGGTGGAAGATGAAATCCCTCTGGTTACCGGAATGAGTACTTCCGTTCCTTTAGCAGTAGTAGAGCTTCCTGATATAAGTGGTAGTATCCCTGAACTGCCTGTACCGGAAGAAGATCCCCCTGTAATTACTTCAATGAGTGCTGAAATTCAGGAAGAAACTGAAAACGGGATAGCTGTTTCAGAATTACCTGAACTACCGGTAGTCGAAATTGAAGAAGTTCTATCAGATGAAGAGCCTGTTGCAGTTACCATGACAGCTGATGT
>DAOWMA010000228.1 GCA_030643345.1 Spirochaetaceae bacterium | reverse complement strand
GGTCCGATTATTCCACCTGTATCAAAAAGACAAAAGAAGCCGGTTAGACTATTAGAGGCAGCAGTAGTTCTTATGAGTGTGTCGTTTCTATGGTACTGTACAACTTTAAGTCATGATACAGAGACTATTCCGGATATTAGCAGTGATATTACTATCGGACATGAATCTGAACTTCCTTATGAGTACAGTGAAGAGCTGGATGAAATTGATTTTGCTCCCCCTTTGGAAGGCAAAGATATGGCAGGATCCAGCCTTGTTGTGTATGGACCAGGTGAAGAACCGGTACCGCAGAAACTTGATATTCTGTTTATTCATGCTCATCCTGATGATGAAAGTCTGGATTACGGATTATATATGGCACAGGCTGCAGAAGAGGGGAAATCTACAGGGATTATTGTTTTTACAGATGGAGATTCCGGTTTTGATAAGTATCCTGACCGGCCGATTGATGGCTTCTATCCTAATGCTGAATTAACAGTTCCCGATCTTGCAAAGGTCAGGGTACAGGAGGCTGAGAAGGCGCTGACTGTACTTGGAGTTGAGGTCTATGTTCGTATGGGCTTATGGAACAGACCTTATACTGCAGAAGAGGTTAATAAAAGCTTAAATACTCTATTGGATGAATGGGGTGGTCGGGACTTTCTTATTGAAAAGCTTGTTGATTATATCGAAATTTTTCAGCCTGATATAATTGTTTCTCCTGATGGAGCTTGTCAGGCAAGGGAACATTTTGAGCATGAAGCAGTAGGTTTTTTATCAGAAATGGCAGTAAATGTTTATCGAAAGAGAGATCCCGGTAAGTTGAAGGCCTATTTAAAACTGGTGGATGTGCAGCAGATAGAAGCATACAACGGTATCCGCCTATTAAACATTGATGCCAGTGAGGACAATAAATACAAAGAGATAAAACGTGCAGCTTTAATGATGCATCAAACCCAGGCTGATGCAAGTTACTATGGGATAAAACGGTTAGAAGATTTCCCTTTGGAATACTACATGATCCAGTATGGTTCTGTAAATAACGAAAATTTAACACTTGCGTTTATAGATAAAGATAAAAAAGAAACTCCATCCGGTTCCTCTTTTTAAAGATATTGTGTACTAATTTTTTTTTATCTATTGTTTTTACACTGATTTTAAGTTTTAGAAGTCGAAAATAAGAAAAATTAAGCTAATTTAATGGGAAAAGTATAAAATTTGGTTGAATACTGTAATAAACCTGATAGAATAGAGTATAGTTGATTAGCGGGTATATACCCCCGGTTCTCAAAAAATGTAATAAACTATATCCCAGGAGTTGTAAATGGCTGAAAAAGAAACATTGGTAGTTGCTTCTAAAGTTAAGAACTACATAAAGAACGTTGGCGGGCTCAATTGTTCTGCTAAAGTAATTGATGTACTTTCTGACAAGGTTAGAGAAATATGCGATGCCGCAATTGAAAGTGCTAAAAGCAGTAAAAGAAAGACTGTTCTTGAAAAAGACATCTAAATTCTGTTTCAGAGAGTATTTTAAAGCAGGGCTATGAAATAATTCATCTCCCTGCTTTTTTATTTAACTTGAAATAAAATCCTCTTACCAATCAATGTTTTGTATCTTCTGTGGTGTTATTCTCTAACGGTTTGCAGGCCTTTGAGCATCATCATTTCAAAAATCCCGCTTTCATCAAAATATTGTATATAGTAAGAGGAGAAATGGAGAATAAGATGAAAAGATATATCGCTCCCATGATTTCTGCAATCGCTGCTGCAGTGGCTATTGTTGTATTTGGTATTTTCTATTTTATTATTTTTAGAGAAATCCCTGGTATTGGGTACATAGGGTATATATTTATTGCAATTGCTCTAATAGCAGTTGGTGTAACTGCAGCTGTTCTTATCCAACGCATTAATGAGATTAGAGAAGGAGAAGAAGATGATCTTGGTAAGTACTGATTTTATTACAGGGAAAAATCTGGAAACTATTCAAATAGTTAAAGGTTCTATAGTTCAGTCAAAGCATATGGGCAAAGATATTATGGCCGGTTTTAAAACAATTGTGGGTGGAGAATTAAAAGGTTATTCAGATATGATCAACGAAGCTCGTGCCAAAGCGACTAAACGAATGGTAGAAGAGGCCGGGGAGCTTGGGGCTGATGGAGTTATAAATATACGATACGCTTCATCTACTGTTATGCAGGGTGCTGCCGAAGTTATGGTCTACGGTACTGCTGTAAAATTCAAATAATTACCTGTAGAGACATCTGATATCTGCAACCTTTATATGTTGCTGAATCTCACTATATGAATCCATATGCCTGCTTAGGAGTATTCGTGATCCTATAATGGATGCAAGAACTATTCCTGCTATTACTATTCCTGTTATAAACAGGATCCTGTTACTTGTTTTCATTTTCTACCCCTGTTAAAAGATATTTTTTATATAGTATTCCTATGGCCTTCAGATTCATATCCAGAAGATCAAGGGATTTAAAGAATAGTGGAAGTTCATTTTTTACAAAATCCTGACGTTTTGATTCCTTTACCAGTTTACCGGCATCAGGAGCAACAAAATAACCGATTCCTCTTTGATTTTTAATAATCCCCTGGTCCTGCAAATATCCATATGTTCTTGCAATTGTGTTTGGATTAACTTCCATATCTACTGCCATCTCCCTTACTGAAGGTATTCTATTGTCAGGTTTCCATCTATTAGACAATATATTGTCTGTTATCCTGTCGGCAATCTGTATATAGATTGCCTTTTTCTCCTTAAATTGCATTTTTCACCTCTGCTTCTTTTAACCTGAAATAAGCTATAGTCCAAAATAAAGGTGCAGGTATAAGCCAGTAGAGGGTTCTTGCAATGGTTGTTATTGTATTAATATCTTTTGGATTTATTGAGAGGCTGTTCCACTGAAACAGAAAGCCGGCATCATCAGGCCTGAAAAAATCATTAAATATATTAAAGTAAATTATTTTTGCAAAAAAGATCCCAAGAATAGAAATTGATATGGTAAAAAGAAAGATAAAATTTATTGTCTTGATAAAATTATGCTTTCTAAAATAGACTGCACCCAGGAAAAATATACTCTGGATTACAAAATAGTGGGCTATCATTATCCAGACTTCCTTTGTAAATGGATTAAATATTTGGTTATGTCTATCAATAATCAGTATATTTATACCTTCTGAGAGATATGAAATTATGGTCAGGCCTACAATGGTTATTGCTGCAAAACCAATCGTACTTATAAAAAGGCGGCTAAAGAATTTTTCAAAGGTTGATGCTGGAAGAAGTAGATAATTTTGGGCCGTTTCTTTTCTATGCATTTCTCTGAATATAGTGCTTGTAGCAATTAATCCGCCAATAAAGAGAAGTTTAGTAAAAAGATTATAATATAGTTGGTCCGATGGTGAACGGTAATATGCACTAATAGCTGAAATAAGGTAGATTACGGCCATGGCGGCTCCTGATGTAATTAGAGTAGTATTAATATTACTGTAGAGATCCCGTTTGAACAGATAGAGTAATCTCCCTGGTGAAAAAATATTAGTTGTTTCCATTGTTGGTCCCTTCATTAAATGCTGATTTTATTCCTTCAGGATTTGTTATGACTGTGTTGAAAAGTGTTTCAAGTTCTATTCTTGACTGATCCTGATTATTGTTAGTCATTACAATCTTATATCCATCAATTTCTTTTTCTGAATAAAGAACATTCGTATGTTCCGGTTCATTGGATATTTTTCTAACCGTTAATGTATCTGTTATCCGTTCAATCGATTCGTTGAAAATGACCTTCCCATTGTCTATTATAATTATTGGATCGATAAGATTTTCCATATCTCTAACTTGATGAGTGGAGATAATAATAAGTCTGTTTTCTGTGCCGGTTGAGGCTATTATTCTTCTAAACTGGGTTTTTGATGGTATATCAAGACCATTTGTGGGTTCATCAAGAAGAAGTAGGCGGCTGTTACAGGCTATTCCAAAACTGATAAGAAATTTCTTTTTTTGACCGTAGGAAAAAGAATTGAGTTTTCGATCCGTAGGCAGCTGGAATTCGTTTAGTAATTCCATAAACCTGCTTTCATCGAAGGCTGGATAAAATGGGGCATAGGTGTTTTTATATTCAACAGCTTTTAGCCCGGGAAGATAATATTCTTCCGGCAGAAAGAATATATCCTGTAGAAATTCAGGATTTCTAAGTTGGGGTATAAAACCGTTTACCTTAATTGTTCCTGTGTTCGGGAAAAGTAATCCGGATATTATCTTTAGCAGGCTTGTTTTTCCAGCGCCATTTTTTCCTAAAAGACCATATATATTACCGGCTTCCATCTGTAAGGAAAGATTGTTAAATAGTTTTGTTTTTTTATAAGCAAAATCAAGATCCGAAATATTTAGCATGACACCTCCTAGTGTTCTAATAAGCTAGTACACTAGGAAGATATATCTGGATTGTTTATTTGTCAAGATAAAAATAAGTAAAATTCTCTATT
>DAOWMA010000255.1 GCA_030643345.1 Spirochaetaceae bacterium | reverse complement strand
TGAAGAGAAGGAGCTTATTTATGGTGATCTGCATGATTCTCTGGGTGCAAGGCTGACAAATATATTTATCTGTAATGATGTTGCTCAATCTGTCTCCGGCAAAGATGAATTAAAATTAAAGAGTATGCTCGAAAGGATTGAAAACAACTGTCAGATGGCAATAAGTGACTTAAAGGATATAATATTTGATAAAGAGGATAAGCCTGAAAAAAGTACTGATTTCCCCGTTGGAATAATGTATAATATTGAAAGAAGATTGAACTTGAAAAATATCAATTTTAATTATTCAATAAAGAATCAAAAAAAACTGAATTGCATGAGCAATGAAATAAAATTTGAAGTCGAAAAGCTGCTGCAGGAACTGGTAAGTAATGTTCTTAAACACTCCGGCGCCAATCAGGTTATCTGCAGGTTAAATGTAAAAAACAGTTTATTTTCTATTGGTTTTGATGACAATGGAATAGGTTTTCATGTTGATGAAGAAAGTGATTACGGCTTTGGGGTTAATAACATCTATCATCGTGTCAAACGACTGGATGGAACTGTTGAGCTTAGTTCAACAATAAACAGTGGTTCTGTTTATAAAATAAATATTCCTGTTTAGGATTGGTTAATTTCATTATGGAAAAAAACGATATAATAAAGCTTTTTATTGTTGAGGATGATAAAGATGTACGGGAGGGATTAAAGTACCTGTTGAATCTTGACAGTCAAATAAGGGTTATTAATGTCTACAGGAATGCTGAAAAAGTGATCGATGATCTGAAAATAATCAATATTCCTAATATTATATTAATGGATATTGGTCTTCCCGGAATGGATGGAATAAAAGCAACTGGAATAATTAAAAAGCGATATCCGGGAATAAGTATATTGATGCTTACAATCTTTGAAGAGGAGGATAAGATCCTTCAGGCAATTAGAGCCGGCGCAGATGGTTATGTTCTAAAAAACACCAAAGGTATTGATTTAGTTGAGCAGATAAAAAGCCTTTATTCAGGCGGTTCACCAATAAGTCCCATAGTTGCCAGGAAAATATTGTATAAAGTTCAAATGGAAGAAGGGGAAACTGTAAGGAAAGAATACAATTTGACACGCAGAGAAAAAGAGATACTTAAAGGGATTATCAAAGGTTATACCTACCGGGAAGTGGCCGAGGAATACTGTATTGCCTGTTCAACAGTGAAAAAACATGTTCTGCATATATACCGTAAACTGGATGTTACATCCAAAGTTGAATTTGTAAAAAAAGTTTTAAATGAGAAATTGGTATAGGTTTCAGCAGTTGATTCATACCTTCGGTGCCATAACTCATTTAGCCTGTCTATAACACACTTCTAACACAATAATATTGTAGCACTTTTTTCGTGGTGAATCAAATTTTCTAAAACTTTTCCTTGACAGCTATGTACCAAAGTACTATATTTATATTGTACTAATACTTTAATACAACATAGATAAGTCATAAGGAGAATACATGGCTGCTGAGGTCGACACAACACTCAGGTTCAGTCTGGATTTAAAAAGCGGTGTTCCCTACTACAAACAGGTAATCCTTCAGGTAGAAATGGCCATTGTAGATGGAAGACTTGAAAACGGTGACCAGCTGCCTACAGTCCGGAGCCTGGCGGTAAGCCTAAAGATTAACCCCAATACCGTTGCACGGGCCTATAACGAGCTGGAGATCCGCGGGATTGTTAACACCCAACAGGGGACCGGAACATTTATCAGTGATAAAAAAATTGAACTGCCCGAGGTGGAAAAAGAGAGAATACTCTCAGAACTTACCCGCCCATACCTGTCAAACGCCCGGGCCTATGGATTTACTCTGGAAGAATTGATTAAACACCTGCAAAGTATGGCAGGATAGAAAATAAGGAGAGAAGATATGAAACCTGGAGCAAATAAGTTTAACCGAATTAAGAATGTACAGGGTTTTTCGATGAAGAGGGATTTTGCATTCAATGTATTTTCCTTTATGATACTGGCTCTGTTTTTTGGAACAGCTTTACTTGTTCAAAGTATCTTTGCAGGACCGGTGGACCCCCTTATTATGGGTAAAACTGCCGGGAGTATTATAGGGGTAGGCATTCTTCTAATGGTTTTACCTCTCTGGTCAACTGTAATTCTTATGATTATTCTAATCTGGGCAGGGATGCTGGGAGCGGGACTGACAGAACTGTATCCCATGTTCACCATTATATCACTTGGATTATTACTGGCCCCTGCTTTTCAGGTGATTCTTGAATGGGACAAGGCTGTTATTCTTCGTCTGGGAAAATTCAGAAAAGTCTACGGTCCCGGAATATTTTTTATAGTTCCTGTAATTGACAGAATTGCCCAGGAGATAGATACAAGAATAAGGGCCACTGATTTCAGTGCCGAGAAAACTCTCACCAAAGATACTGTACCGGTCCATGTAGATGCCCTTGCATTCTGGATGATATGGGACGCACAAAAAGCTGTACTGGAGGTGGAAAATTTTCTGGAAGCAATTACACTTTCTGCTCAGACTGCCCTGCGTGCGGTTATCGGAAAAAATAAACTAACTACCCTCCTTTCTGACAAGGAGTATATCTGCAATGCGATCCAGCAGATGCTGGATGATAAAACAAACTCCTGGGGTATTTCCATCCTTTCTGTTGAAATTACAGATATTGTTATTCCCGAAAATCTTGAAGATTCAATGAGCAAGGTTGCCCAGGCCGAAAGAGAAAAGGAATCAAGGGTTATTCTGGGGAGTGCAGAAGTGGAAATAGCAGCAAAGTTCGAAGAAGCTGCAGAACACTATAAAGACAACCCTACAGCTCTTCATCTGCGAGCAATGAATATGGCCTATGAGGGGCTGCGGCAGAAAGGATCTTTGATGGTACTGCCATCTTCCGCTCTGGACAGTATGAATATTGGCTCAGCTATGGGAATGGCAGCATTGGATAAGGCTGAAAAATTAGAAGCTGGGACCGAGGGGGGAGATAAATGATTACTGTAAAGGATGTTGTAAAAACCTACCAGACTGGAGAAACAGAAGTAAAAGCCCTTAGAGGTGTTTCTCTTGAAATTGAGAAAGGGGAGTTTCTCTCCATTGCCGGACCATCTGGTTCAGGGAAAACAACACTTCTCAACCTGATCGGTTGTATAGATAAAATGGATGGGGGAGATATCTCCATTAAAAACAAAGATGTTTCTAAAATGAAAAAGAAAGAAAAGACCAATTTCAGAAGGGAAAATCTTGGTTTTATTTTTCAGACATACAACCTTATTCCTGTTTTGACTGCCTATGAAAATGTGGCCTTTGTTTTATCTCTTCTCAACCTGCCTGAAAAAGAAATTAAAGACAGAACTATGGCTATTTTAAAAGAAGTTGGTCTGGAAGGTATGGAAAACAGAAGGCCTGGGAAATTGTCAGGTGGACAACAGCAGAGGGTTGCAATTGCCAGAGCACTTATTAAAAATCCGGAAATTGTTTTAGCTGATGAACCCACCGCTAACCTCGATTCAGATACAGGTCGCGAAATTCTGGAGTTGATGAAACAGATGAACGAAAAACATAAAACTACTTTTATCTTTTCAACTCATGACAAGATGGTAATGGATTATGCAAACAGACTTGTTATGCTCCATGACGGACAGATCCAGAGTGATGAAAGGAGGAAGTAATGAAGTTCCTTATTTCCCTGGCTTTTAAAAATTTGACAAGGTATAAACGAAGAACATTGATAACAGCCGGAGCAATTGCATTTGGGCTGATGATGTATATATTTGTCGACTCCCTGCTGCTCGGCCTTGAAATTGAATCTGTAAGAAATTTGAAATGGTATGAAACAGCTTCGGCAAGAATTTTGAATAAAGATTACTGGGAAAACCGTTTTCAACGACCTCTGGATATTAATATTCCGGACCCCGATTCAATAATTTCAAAGCTGGATAAAAACGGCATTAAAGCCACAAAAAGAATTGAATTTTCCGGAGACCTTATCCTGAATAGTAATGATTTTGGAGAAGAGGGGAATATGTCAGTTGTTGTGACTGCTGTAGACCCTAACAGGGATTCTGATGTATTTATGTTCGATTCAACTCTCCG
>DAOWMA010000350.1 GCA_030643345.1 Spirochaetaceae bacterium | reverse complement strand
AAAGGCTTTTTCTACCAGTACATGTTTACCATGTTCCAGTGCAAGCTTTGCATTCTCAAAGTGGAAATTATGAGTGGTTGCCACATAGATTACATCGATATCAGTATTGCTGACTATTTTATCATAGGAACAAGCTATCGGCACCTTGTTTTTGGCAGCAAAGATCTGTGCCCGATCAGCTGATTTTGATGCGACAGAAAGGAGTTCGCTGTCCGGATTTATATGAATGGCATCAGCCATTTTTTCAGCAATTATACCTGCGCCAATTATTCCCCATATAAGCTTTCTTTTATTCATCTTTCACCTCCGGTAAAAATCTTTACTACTTTCATATAATCAAAATGATCTATTTTTTAAGTAACTCCTTATTTACAGGCAGATCAAAAATCCTTACCCCGGTTGCATCAAAGATAGCATTTGTAATAGCCGGGGCAGTTGCCAGTGAAGGTGCCTCTGCCAGACCCTTGGCTCCAAGGGGCCCCCAGGGATGTGGTACTTCTACAACCCTATTAATTATTTCCGGCGCTTCATCAGCAGTAGTCAGTCCTAATTCACCATAGGTTTTAGTAATATTCTGTCCTTTTTCTTCAACGTATTTTTCGGTCAGTGCATAACCAACTCCCATTACAACACCGCCTTCCTGTTGGCCTTCAACGGCTCTTTTATTGAGCACTTTGCCCAGATCATTAACTGTTATTATTTTTTTTACCAGTACTTTTCCCGTTGTCTCATCAACTTCAACCAGAGCAATCTGTACTCCGTATGCATAGGCCCAATGGGTCCTTCTGCTCTTGAAATTTGGGGATGTAAAATCTTTCTGACTGGACTCTTCCGGAAAGGTTTCGGTTTTTGGAGGAAAGGCCCTGAATTCTGCTCTAAAAGGTGATCCAAGTTCAGAAAGAGCAACTTTTTTACCAGTAGAGTTATCTGTTACTGAATTTCCGGTCAGTTTAAGGGCAGCCGGATTTAAAATTTCAAGTTTTTCGGCAGCTTTCATAAGAATATCAGAAAGGAGTTTTCTTGAAACTCCCAGAGTGGCATTTCCGGTCATAAATGTCTGCATGGAAGCTGTGGTGGCTGCAGCAAATGGGGTTTTCCCAGTATCAGGCAGGATAACTGTTATTTCGTCTACCGGAATTCCCAATACCTCGGAAACTAATCTTGCCTGACTAATGGCAGCCCCCTGTCCGTACTCATGATGAGAAGTCATAAGCCTGCATTTTCCTGCATCGGAAATCTCAAGGATTGCGCCTGCACTTTCTGGAAACCCATGACCAAATCCAATATTCTTGACTCCGCATGCAACACCTATACCATATTTTTTACCATTGGGATTTGGAGGAACAGGAAATTCTTCCCTTGCTTTTTTTGCTTCAAGTAAGGCTTCCACGATCCCCGGTATGCCTGGTTCAAGAACATGGTCAGTAACAGTAGGCAGTCCTGGTCTTAGAGCATTAAGCAGTCTTATCTCTATTGTGTCCATCTGCAGTTTATCTGCAGCCATGTTTATTAGTGATTCTATCATAAAGTTGGCTTGATTTGCACCGAATCCCCTCATGGCTCCACCCATAACATTATTGGTGTAAACGGCCTTCCCGTTTATTCTTAATTCAGGGATGTAATAAGGCCCTCCTGCAAAACTCATAGCATTCTCAATTATATCGTGTCCCAGGGATGCATATGCTCCTGTGTCTGTTACTATATCTACATCAAGGACTTTGAACTGACCTGTTTTATCAACACCAAGTGATGCTTTGAAATCTATACCATGTTTTTTTTGTACAACTCTCAGAGAATCTTCTCTACTGAGGGTGATTTGAACTGTTTTGTTGAACTTTATGGCAGCTGCCGCAAGAATGTGCTGGAAGAGGACATCTTCTTTTCCTCCGAAAGCACCTCCTGTAGGAAGCTGGATAACCCTGACTTTTTTCTCATCAATCCCAAGAGCACCGGATACCTGCCGTCGGTCATCGAAAATCGCCTGGGTTGGGTAGTAAATCCCGACACCCCCCTGGCCATCGGGAACTGCATAACCGGATTCAACTTCTGTATAGCCGTGAGCTGCTCTTGATGTTGTGAAATTACCACTTACGACAATCTCAGATAAGTTTAATGCTTCTTCGGGATTTCCCCGCTGTAAAGTACCACTGTAGAGAATATTGTCCTTTTTATTTTCGTGTATCAGAGGAGCATCTTTATCAAGTGCCTCTTTGACACTGAATATACCTGGAAGTTCTTCATATTCTACAGTCAAAAGTGAAAGAGCTTCTTCAGCTCCTTCCCTTGTTTCCGCAAAAACAGCAGCCAGAGGATCTGAAACAGATCTGATTCTTTCTCCTGTTCCAACTATTCCCGGCTGGTCCTGTTCAACCATGCCTATTTTATTGGAACCGGTAATATCTTCTCCAGTTACTATACCGACAAATCCCGGAATCTTTTCTGTATCTCCTGGAATCAGCTTTCTGAGTGTGCCGCTTGGAATATCGGAAAACATGATTTTTCCATAGATCATCCCGTCAATTTCAATATCATCAGCATATTTAACTTTTCCGGTTACTTTCAGTCTTGCGTCCTTTCTTCGAAGGGAAGCATCATCCGGAAGATCTGCCAATAAACTATTTTCACCTCTTAATACTCTGCCTGCATCTTCTACAGCATCGACTATCTTCTGATAACCTGTACAACGGCAAATATTTCTTGGGCTGATGAATTCTCTTATCTCTGTTCTTGTAGGATTTGGGTTTTTCATAAGAAGGCCGGTGCTTGTCATAATCATACCAGGGGTACAGTAACCACACTGAAGAGCTCCCGCGTTTACAAATGCTTCCTGTACTGGATGAAGATTATCTTCATTGCCGGAGAGACCTTCTATTGTAATAATCCTGGAATTTTTCAGGTTGGGATAATCCATCTTTATAGTGCATGATTTAACAGGGGTCCCATTGAGAAGTACGGTGCAGGAACCGCAGTCACCATTGTTACATCCTTTTTTTACTCCAGTCAACTTTAAATCAGATCTTAAAAAATCCAGTAGAGTTTTTTCGCTATTTACTTTTTTTATTATTTGGGAACCGTTAACTGTAAAAGCTGTTGTAATATCCGCAGCCATTTT
>DAOWMA010000037.1 GCA_030643345.1 Spirochaetaceae bacterium | reverse complement strand
AGTCTCATCCTGTCAATTTCATCATTTATGGAAGAATCTTTTTCTATATACAGATCTCTTGAGGGGACATATGCTTCAGGCTGATAATAATCATAATAGGAAACAAAATATTCAACTGCGTTATCCGGAAAAAAGGATTGGAATTCTCTGTAAAGCTGAGCTGCCAATGTCTTATTATGGGAAATTACAAGAGTCGGCATCTGCATTTTCTCAATGATCTTTGCCATTGTATATGTTTTCCCCGAACCCGTTACTCCTTTAAGAGTCTGGGGATTAAGACCATTATTATACCCATCGACAAGACCCTGAATAGCCTCTCCCTGATCACCTGCAGGTTCATATTCTGATACTACTTTAAATTTTTTCATTCCCAGCCTATTCTGCAAGTAATTCTTCAGGTCGTTCTGTAAGAATTACTGTTGTGGTAATATTCTTTTTCCCCCGTATAAGCTTAACCTCAACAGATTCACCCGGTTTATTATCCTCCAATGCACTAAAAAGATCTTCCAGAGAATTAACTTCCAGTCCATCTATATTTACAATGATGTCTCCCCCAAAGTAAATTACCGAGCGTCCATATTGGACCGGTTTATTCAGGTCCCCTCCACGAATACCTGCAGCAGCTGCATTACTCCCGCTGTCAAGTCTGGAAACCAGTATCCCTTTTGAGACAGCAAGTTTACCATATCGAACAATATTCGGTTCAAGCTGAACAGGATAAATATCAATCCACCCGCGGTTTACATGACCATAGCTTATTAAATCCGGAACAATACGTTTTGCAGTATCAACAGGGACTGCAAAACCAATTCCCACAGATCCACCGGACGGTGTATAGATCATAGTATTTATTCCAATCATTCGACCATGGGAGTCAAGAAGAGGCCCCCCTGAATTACCGGGGTTAATAGAAGCATCTGTCTGAATCATCCCCTGAATTACTAAATTCCTGGAAGTTCTAACCGGCCGGCTTAAACCGGAAACAATGCCTGTTGTTAAAGTACGGTCATAACCAAACGGGTTACCTATAGCCAGAACTTTCTGACCTACTTTAAGAGTTTCAGAATTTCCAAAAGATATCGTTGTCAGATCAAATCCATCAGGATCAAACTGAACAACAGCTAAATCATTCTCAGAATCCTGACCAATCACTTCACCTTCAAACTGACTCCCATCGAAAAGATTGATATAGAGTTTATAAGTATCTTTGACAACATGATAATTTGTAAGGACATAGCCCTTTTTGTCGATTATTGATCCGGAACCGGTCCCTCCATCAGTTGGAACAGGTTCAAGGAACCAGTTAAGACTGAGTTTTTCTGTGGTTATATTTACAACAGCCTTGTTAAGGGCCTCATAAATTCTAATATTTTCCTGTTCAGATTCGGTATACTCATTGTCTGATAAACCAACAGAGTAAATTTGATTGTCCAGACTGGTTTCCAGGACAAAAACCGGATCCTGGATAACACTATCCGCTGTAGCCGGGTCCTTCGAATCAAACTCAATTACTCCAAACCCTATTAACAGAAAAACCACCAGAAGCAGGGAACTTACAGAGAAAAATAACATCTGACCCTTATGATTACCTTTCATTTATCCTCCTGTTTAAAGCACAGTCCTTAATGCCTTTCTATTCATAATCTATTCATCTCCTCGTTAACCATAGTATCACAGGCTTCATTCATGGGGTCCCCTGCATGTCCTTTTACCCACTTCCACCTGACATCAAGCTGATCCGAGACTCCTTTTAACTCTATCCATAATTCTTTATTCTTTACAGGTTTCTTTGCAGCTGTCTTCCAGCCGTTTCGAATCCAGTTGTTTATCCAGGAGGAGATACCATTTTTAACATACTGAGAATCTGTATGGAGTTCAATACTTTTTTTTGATAATTCAGGGTCCCTTAGAATTACTTCCAAAGACTTGATTACAGCAGTTAATTCCATTTTATTGTTAGTTGTAAAAGTATCTCCACCGGACCTTGATTTCTCTATAGTCTCTGTTTTAATTATATAAGCCCATCCACCAGGACCTGGATTTCCCCTGCAGCCGCCATCGGTATAAATAATTACTGAATCCAAGAAAACCTCCCAGTACAAATAAACAAATCAAACCTAATTTTGTTTAAACTATTATACAATTTTTTTCAATATACAATTAATATATAATGGATTTTGTTTATAAGAAGATATTGGATTATTCGTAAATTTGTTTTACAATATATTGACTTTAAGGACCGATTCAGGTTCAAACGTCTATACCAAAGGAGAAAAGAATGCCTGTATTACCAAAAAATGTAAGTAAAGCCTGGGATGAAAAAAAGGGGCCTGCTATATTTTCTACTGTAGATAAGAATGGAGTGCCAAATGCCATATATGTCACCTGTGTGAATAAATTCAATGAAGAAACAATAGTTATTGCAGATAATTTTTTTAATAAAACACAGAAAAATATTCTCGCAGGAAGTAAAGGGTCCATTCTTTTTATTACTGATAAAGATGAGTCCTTTCAAATAAAGGGTACTATTGAATATTTCATAGAAGGTAATATTTTTGATGATATGAAAAAATGGAACCCGAAACAGCATCCGGGTCATGCAGCAACAGCATTGAAAGTGGAAGAGGTTTATTCAGGTTCCGAAAAAATATTGTAGGTTAACTTAAATAAAACTAATCCCCTTATTAAATTATGTAATTATTATGTTGGCAGATTCCAATTGACAGTCAGTGATTGTAAAATTTATCATACATATATCATATCCCAGGGGAGAAACTGAAAATAACATGATTAAAGCAGGTATTATAGGAGCCACAGGATACGCCGGACAGGAATTAATCCGGCTGCTCTACAATCATACAAAAGTAGAGATTATCCATCTATCCTCCCGCAGCTATGCAGGAAAAAAATTATCTGAAGTTTATCCTAATTTTACAGGAATTCTGGATATAGAACTTGCAGGAATGGATGCACAGCAAATGGCTGATGATTGTGATGTTGTCTTTTTTGCCCTGCCCCATGGTTTAACAGCCGGGCAGATATCAGAAGAGCTCCTTGAAAAAACAAAAATCATTGATATCGGAGCAGATTTCAGACTAAAAGATAAAGATGTCTATGAAAGCTGGTATAAAGTTAAACACAGTGCACCTCAGTTTCTAAAAGAGGCAGTTTACGGTTTATGCGAATTAAACAGAGAACAAATTAAAAATGCCCGTATTGTGGCAAACCCGGGATGTTATACAACATGCTCGATAACAAGTCTGGCACCTCTGGTAGCTAATAAAATAATCGATAATTCTACTATAATAATAGATGCAAAATCCGGTGTCTCCGGTGCAGGCAGATCTTTAAGCCTGCCTGCCCTTTTTCCCGAAAGCAATGAATCGTTTAAAGCATACGGTATTGGTAATCACAGACATACACCGGAGATTGAACAGGAATTAAGCAGTATTTCCGGAAAGGATATTGTCCTTTCTTTCACACCACATCTCGTTCCAATGAACAGAGGAATACTTACAACTGCCTATGCTTCTCTTGCGAAAGATATAAACTCAAAAGAATTGACATCTTTGTATTCAGAATACTATAAGGATGAAAAGTTTATACGTATCTACCAGGATGGAAGTTTACCTGAAACCAGATTTGTCAGAAACTCTAATTTTGTTGATATTGGAATAAAAACTGATCCCAGAACGAAACGGGTTATTGCTGTTGCGGCAATTGACAATCTTGTAAAGGGAGCTGCAGGCCAGGCTGTTCAGAATATGAACCTGATGTTTGGAATACAGGAAGATTCAGGTCTTAATACTGTTCCAACTATAATTTAGAGGTGAAAAAAGATGAAACTACAAACTGATAAATATATTTTGCCTAAAGGTTTTAAATCTATAGGATTTATAGGAAAAATAAAAAAAGAAAACCCTGACATGGCTGTTCTTTTTAGTGAAAAACCTTCTGTTTTTGCAGGAGTTTTTACAAAAAACAGAGTAACAGCGGCATGTGTTGACAGAAACAAAGAATTGCTTAAAAAAGGGAATACCATAAATTCTATTCTTGTAAACAGCGGGAATGCCAATGCATGCACAGGAGAAAAAGGGGATATGGATAACAGCAATCTTGCTGACCGTCTTGCATCTTTGCTTAAAATTGACAGCAATTCCGTATTAACAGCATCTACAGGTGTCATTGGTGTAAATCTTCCAATGGATAATATGTTAGAGGCGATTACTACCAATGCACCGTTACTTGATTCAAGCTCCGAAGGTTTTCAAAGTGCAGGAAGAGCAATTCTAACAACCGATACAAGTGAAAAATTTGTAAGTGTGACAATAAAAATAAAAGATAAAGATGTGATAATTTCCGGTATTGCAAAGGGGTCCGGAATGATTCATCCCAATATGGCCACTATGCTGGGGTTTATTTTAACTGATGTGAATATTGATCAGCAGCTTCTCCAAAAAACATTGGACTATAGTGTAAAGAAGACCTTTAACATGATCAGTGTAGATGGTGATACCAGTACAAACGATATGGTTTTGGTAATGGCGAACGGGGAAGCCGACAATGCTCCCATAATAGAAGATGATAAAGATTTAAAACTTTTTTCCAATGCATTATTTAATTTAAGTAAGTACCTGGCAAAAGCCATTGCAAGAGATGGCGAAGGTGCTACAAAACTAATTGAAGTTGAAGTAAATGGATGTAAAGAGGAAGATGGTGCCAAAAAAATTGCAAAGTCTGTAATTGGATCCAGCCTTGTAAAAACAGCAATTTTCGGGGGTGATCCAAACTGGGGAAGAATAATAGCGGCAATGGGTTATTCCGGAGCGGATTTTAATCCTGAAAAAGTATCAATATACTTCCAGGGAGCCCCTGGATACGTTTGTGTTATGCAAAATGGAGCACCCCATCACTTTGATGAAGGTTCTGCCGCAGCAATCCTTAAACAAAAAGATGTTTATATAACCATAAATATAGAAGATGGAAATTCTTCAGCAACAGCATGGGGATGCGACCTTAGTTATGATTATGTCAAAATAAATGCTGATTATCATACCTGATAGAGGAAAAAGCTATGGAAAAATATATTGAAAAAGCAAGTGTTCTTATTGAAGCTCTGCCGTATATAAAAGAATTCAACGGGAAGATAGTCGTTATTAAATATGGTGGAAGCGCTATGACTGATGAGGTAATGCGTGAGAAAGTAATAGAAGATATTGTTCTTATGAAATGTGTAGGAATGAAACCGGTTATAGTCCATGGCGGAGGTCCGGCAATCAATAAGATGCTTGACCGCATAGGTAAAAAAACTGAATTTCTTAATGGAATGCGTATTACAGACCGGGAAACCATGGAAACTGTAGAAATGGTTCTTTCCGGTGGTGTGAATAAGGGCATAGTTAATCTATTAGCTGCTCATAATATTAATGCGGTTGGTATTTCGGGTAAAGATGGTAATTTGTTTACTGCAGAGAAACTTCTGACAGATAGCGGTGATCTTGGATATGTAGGAACTCTCATAAATACAGATACAAGTTTGCTGGAAATACTTCTCAATACCGGATATACACCAGTTATAGCTCCAATATCTTCCGATTCGAATGGAAATACATATAATATTAATGCAGATATGGCTGCCTCTGCTGTTGCTTCTGCTCTTAAAGCACAGAAGTTGATATATCTATCTGATATCCCCGGTATTCTGAACAACATCGAAGATGAAAAATCTTTAATCCACCAGGTCACTCTTAAAAAAATAGAAAAAATGAAAAAGGAAGGCACAATAAAGGATGGTATGATACCAAAGGTAGATTTTGCAGTAAACGCAGTAAATTCGGGTGTATCCTCAGTTCATATACTGGATGGTAGAGTAGAACATTCATTATTACTGGAAATATTCACAAAAAAGGGAATTGGAACAATAATTCAGAAGGAGCAATAATGGATTCAATACAGCAAAAAGCAGGCAAAGTACTTATGCATACCTACAATTCAATCCCTATTTCACTGGCATCCGGAAATGGATGTTATGTTAAAGACAGTGAAGGAAAAGAATATCTCGATTTTCTTGCGGGGATTGCAGTAAATTCCCTTGGCCATAATCACCCCGGATTTAATAATGCTGTACAAAATCAGCTTAACAAAATAATCCATTATTACAATCTTTTTCTTAATGAGCAGCAGATAGAACTGGCAGATAAACTTGTATCAAACAGTCACTTCGATAAAGCATTCTTCTGCAACAGCGGGACCGAATCTGTTGAAGCAGCATTAAAACTTGCCAGAAAAATCGGGAAAAAACAAAAAAATGGTGCCTGGAAGATAATTGCAATGAATAAGTCTTTTCATGGAAGAACAACAGGATCATTATCTTTAACAGGACAGATGAAGTACCAGGAATCATTTCTGCCACTGCTGCCGGGGGCAACTTTTGCAAATTTTAATGATTTTACTGATTTGGAGAAGAAAGTAGATGCTGAAACCTGTGCAATTATTATCGAACCCGTACAGGGAGAAGGAGGAATCTATCCTGCAAACCAGGAATATCTTGAAAAGGTCCGTGAACTATGTACAAAAGAGAATATTGTTCTTATTTTTGATGAAGTTCAATGTGGAATGGGAAGAACAGGGCTTCTATTTGCCCATGAACATTTTAACGTTTACCCGGACGTCATCTGCCTGGCAAAAGGTCTGGGAGGGGGTCTGCCAATTGGAGCAATACTCTCAACAGAAGCCTTTAACCTGTTTGAACCGGGAGATCATGCAGCCACTTTCGGAGGCAATCCGCTGGTTTGCGCCGGAGCTAATGCAGTGTTAACTGAACTGGTTGATAATAATCTCCTTGAGCATATCCAGGAAGTCGCTGTTTACCTTAAAGAACAACTGAATAACCTTAAAAATAAGTACAATATTATTAAAGAAGTCAGAGGTCTGGGATTGATGCTGGGAATAGAGCTTACAATACCTGCAGTGGAAATTGTAACTAAATGCAGAGAAAACGGGCTTTTGCTGGCAACAGCCGGTTCTTCTGTAGTACGTTTTTTCCCCCCCCTAATCGTTACAGAAGAGGATATTGATAAAGCAGTCAGTATTCTTAATTCAGTTTTAAGAGAATAAAAAGGACTGCCCCATCTGCGGACAGTCCTTACTTTAAGAATATGCAATTGTAATTATTTAGATGGATAGACTATAGCAGAAATACAATGTTGACTGCTTTCAGTCTAAACAACCTTATTTCTACATAAGGTCCTTAGGTTTTCTTGCAGTATTACCTGATTTTTCACAAACAGCAACATGTTTCATTTTACCGTCTTTGAAAACAGTTTTCATCTTTATACTGCCGCCCCATCTACTTACAAGTGAGTGAGCACCTTCACGACGGGCATTTTTTGATACTGGTCCAGCCATTATTTCCTCCTGATATCAATAACAGATGGTATAATATTGAAATCCACATATTTTATCAAGTACTGTTCATATTACTTGAACTTATTTATACAATTATTTAACCTAAACTATGAAATTTCCCCATATACTTCTTAATATTATTCGTTTTATCGTTATCCTGCCAATAATTATATATCAAAAACTAATCTCACCATTGCTTCCCGGTTCATGTATATATTCTCCCACCTGCTCTCACTATTCCAAAACCTCGATCATGGATCATGGAGTAATTAAGGGGCTAATATTATCTATAACGAGAATATTAAGGTGTACCGGAACTTTGTTTACAGGAGGAGAAGATCCCGTCCCTGAGGAATTTACCTTTAAATATATCTCCGGAAGCTATAAAAGCTTCTGGAGATTCAAGAAAAAGTAGTTCTCAGTTACTGATTCATTTCAAGAGCATCCTCATACCCGGCACTGTAACCTTCTTTAAAAGCTTCACTGTAGGCATCCCTGAAGGCATCTCTGTATCCATCACTATAACCGGTATCATAATCACCGTCATAGTACTCTTCATCACTATACTCATCATCATAATCATCAAAGGTTAACTCAAAAGATCTGGAATTTGGATTTAAAAGATCTATTTCAAACCGGGAATATTCATCACCGTCAATATCTACAGCCATTGCATCGAAAAGGAGCTCCGGGGCCTCATAATCGGGAATATCAATATAGACAGACTCTCCGTCACTGACTGATTGACCATTTAAGAGATCATCGTACCAGTCATCGTGACTTGTTGGTGAAACATATAGCTCTGAAATATCATATCCGGTACTATTAATAAAGAGAACACCATTTAATGCCTGACCAAAGATTACAGTACTTAATAATAAAAATAGAAATATAAAAATTTTCCCTTTCATAAAATAAACTCCTTTTTCTAATCTTGATCGCTAATGTTTTTTAAAAATGGAATCAACACCTTTAAAGCATTTTGATTGAATCCCCCTTCTGGAATAATAAGATCAGCATACATCTTGGTAGGTTCAATAAACTCATAATGTCCGGGACGCACAACCTCAAGATACTGTTGTATTACAGATTCCACAGTCCTGCCTCTTTCTGTTGTATCCCTCTTAAGTCGTCGTATAAACCTAATATCATCCGGGGTATCTACAAAGAGTTTCAGATCCAGAAGATCTCTAATCCTTTTATCGAAAAAAATCATGATCCCTTCAAAAATTATAAGCTTTTTAGGTTCAATCTTTATATATTGATCCATTCTTCGGTGATGAACGAAATCATATTGGGGCATATCAACAGCTTTAAAGTTTTTAAGTGTTTTAAGCTGCTTGAGTATTAATTCATTGTCAAATGCTTCAGGATGATCAAAATTAAAGGCAGTAATGTTCTTATTATTTATGTATTCTGCAGATTTATAATAGTTGTCCTGAGGAATAAATAGAAAGTCAGGTATTATCTCCGATATTTTTCTTACTATGGTTGTTTTACCGGAACCGGAACCACCGCTAATACCTATTATCTTAACTCCATGCATTCATATACTCCCGGCCTCTATATAACTCGCAGCTCTAACCTCTGGGTGCTTTATCAGGATCAACCGGTTTTCCATCTTTGTAAACAAAAAAGAAAGCCTTGGCATTTCTCTCTATTGAATTAATTCCCATCAACCCCAGAGCAGTTCCAGGCGAAACTCTGTCCCCTACTTTTACAAAAGTTACATCATTACCACCGTAAGCATATATATGCCGATCATCAGTTTCCACCATAATCAACCTTCCATATCCTCTGTACGGTGCAACCCACACTACTCTTCCGGTAGAAACAGATACTATCTCATCACCCTTCCTGCCAAGAATCTCTTCTCCTTTCAGTTTCCCATTCATTGATACTCTTTCTCCGGAATGGGGCCAGAAAAATTCAATATCCTGTTGTTTAACATCAAAAACGGAATTTACAGAATTTTCTGCTTTTGTGTTTCCTTCAGGTGAAGCATCTTTTTTGGGTAAAAGTAAAATCTGCCCCAATTTTAGAGGATGGCTTTTTTCTATACCATTTAAACTGCATAGTTCATCAATACTGATACAGGCAGTTCGTGCAATCCCATAGAGGGTATTACCTCTTATAACCGTATATGAAGAGGGTATACGTATCTCCTGACCTATTTTCAAAGTATCAGAACTTTTTAAATCGTTAAAATTCAAGATAAGACTAACTGAGACCTTATATTGTCTTGAAATCTGATAAAGAGTATCACCCTTTTTAATCTTTATGACAGACTCCTGACTAAAAAGAAACAAAGGAACACAGAGAAGAGTTATAATAATTGTTTTTTTGTTTAATTCCATAATACTGCCTTAATGATCGGGATATGACCCCATAAACTAAATAAGCTGCATAGCAAATATTACATATGTATCACATTTTTATGGAAATACAATTATTTTCGGGCTGAGAGGACTCGAACCTCCGATCTCCTGATCCCGAACCAGGCGCGCTAGCCACTGCGCAACAGCCCGAATGATAAAAGTCAAAACTTATATCAAACAACCTGGAAACTATAATTTATGTCTATGTTTCTGTCAACTAATATAAAGTGTAGCATGTATTCACAATTGCAGGCTTTTGCGGTGTGACTTATTTTTACGATTGCATGGCTATTTTGCGCCAGGTAGTAGCCCTATATTAGAGAAGAGCTATTT
>DAOWMA010000003.1 GCA_030643345.1 Spirochaetaceae bacterium | reverse complement strand
ATATATGATCAGATAAAAAACAGTATTGAAACATGGAAAAAAAATGTATCACTTACAATTCTACTTGGCTCAGGTACTAACATCTATCATCTTGCCAATATAATAGCAGGCAGAGCAAAAGAAGATAAAATTCATTATCATCTATATACACATAACCTCGGGGTTATTAATAATTTAATGGAGCCGGAAAATATATCGGAATACATAACAATGTACACACCTGCAGGAAAAATTGATACTGTGGGAAATACAATTGTAGGGGATGATAATAATTTTTATCTTTCCATTAAATTTGATTTTATAATCCAATCTACAAATACCATCTATGAAAATAAACTCTATGTCCATACAAAAGAAGAAAGTGACAGAAAACGGGTTATTCTGAAGAAATGCAGAGGAGTAAAAATTCTTGCACTTGTGATGGATGAGTTCAAATCATCTCTGGATGAGAGCATGTCCTGCTATGGAGAACTTTCTGATAATGATTTTATCATTGTTCCCAAAACCAGAAGTACGAGAGAAACCGGATATGAAAAGATGTTTAAAAAATTGAATTCTTTCATGACACCTGAAATAGTCCACTGGAATTATGTAATATATAAGATAAAAAAATAGACTAATAAACCATTTTTGTATATTAAACAATTTTTCATCTTCCTGGTTGTTTCTGATACACTCCAATCAGAGGAGTGATTTATTTATGAATGACATAACCATGATTGGACATATTTCCAGAGATATAATGATCTATAAAAAAGATGAAGTCAGACTTACAGGGGGACCAGTTATCTATTCATCCGCAGCTGCATCAAGATCAGGTAAAAAAATCCAGGTAATTACTATGGCATCCAAAGATGCAGAAAGAGAACTTGACGGAATGATAAGCAATGGAGTAGATGTAATAAGACTTGATTCAAAAGTTACTACATGTATAGAAAATATATATTTTTCTTCTGACAAGGAGAAAAGAAAAGTTACACTTCTATCACAGGCCGATCCTTTTTCAATAGAGAACATGCCTAAAACTGACAGCACTGTTTATCATCTTGCAGGCTTATTCAGAGGTGAAATTTCGGATGAGTTTATTCCTTATCTCAATAAAAAAGGAAAAGTTGGAATTGATGCACAGGGATTACTCAGGTGCAGCGAGGATGGGAACCTCCTATTCAAAGATTGGGACTCTAAAAAAGAACTTCTTCCGTTAATAACCTATCTAAAAACGGATGCTGCTGAAGCTGAAATACTGACTGGCGAAACAGATAGGAAGAAAGCGGCATACATTCTTGCCTCCTGGGGTGCAAAGGAGGTTATGGTTACACACAATACTGAGGTTATAGTGCTTGTTGGTGGAAAGATCTACAAGGCTCCGTTCACACCTTCAAATCTGTCAGGAAGAACAGGCCGCGGGGATACAACCTTTGCCGCATATCTTGCATGGAGGTTTGACCATGATCCGGAAGAATCAGTTCGCTATGCGGCAGCTCTCTGCTCTATAAAAATGGAAAATCCAGGACCTTTTTCCGGTACTGTAGAGGATGTTATAGCAAGAATGGAGAAAGACCGTTAAGCAATTATTAAATTAACCCGAAGAAACAGCCACTCGCCGATAATTACCCGGAGAGCGGCCTTTAACAGTATTAAAAGTATGCCCAAAATGACTAAGATTATTAAACCCGCATTTTAAAGATATATCCAGAATAGATTCGCTGGTAGTGGTAAGAAGTTCCTCTGCACGATGACAGCGAACCTCATTTAGATATTGTATAAAAGTTTTTCCTGTTTCCTGCTTAAAAAGTGCATGAAAATGACTTCGGCTTAAAGGACAGAATTTAAGGACTGTTTCAATAGTTATGCTGTTCATATAGTTGGTATTGATATAAAAAATTACATCCTGAATATGACTGTTAGACAGGGGTTTTGCAATTTCCCTTGCTATAGGTATTATAAATTCTCTGTCCCGCATAAGAGTAACAAGAAGTTCAATCAGTTTCAAACGTATAGTCCAGGAGTATCCATGATACCGATTCTTAAATTCCCATTCCATACTTTCAAACAGCTTCCCAACTCTTTCCGAGCCTATTTTTGAAAGGCTGACACTATTGTTGAATTTCAGGTATAATTTTATCTGACCAAGAACAAAAAGCGCATCTTTCTCCATATGTACAGAAGAGGAGAAAAGCTCCTCATCAAAATAGATCTGCTTTAATTTCAAAGTTTTTCCGGGAATACAACTTAGCTTATGCTCCTGCCCAGCCGGATAAAACAACAAATCTCCTGCATTAATATATTCAGATTCACCTTCATAACAATAGATCATTTCATGCTGCAAGTGACTATGAAGGTGAAGATCTCCCTTATTACTCTCATTAAGTTCAATATTACTGATAAAAAACAGAAGTTTCATTTCATATATACTATAACCCGGATCCAGATAGCTTTTCAACAAGAGTTAAATTCAGATAATTATACAAAAGAATTAAAAATGGTATCTTAAACCTATTCCTGCACTTAGATTAAAATCTGAAGATGGAAGTATTGTCATACCAGGTGCAAGTTCTCCAAAAAGTTCAAAGGCCGGCATAAAATACCACTGGATTCCGACAGGAACTCTAAATCCAAGGCCAAAATCATCTCCTATTGAAGCCTGCACGCCTGCACCGAAATACCATAAAGTATTTCTGGCAATTTTTTTATTTAAAAACCAATAATCAACTGTACCTTCAATATAATTTCCATTTAGAGACCATCCCAGACTTACGACAGGGAAATTATCCAGTTTTAAAGTAAATCCTGTAGGCTGGTCCCATCCTGCGACTCCACCTATGCCAGTATCTGCAAAAGCGGACATCGGGACCATAAGCACAATAATAAAGATACCAATTGCTGCAATCTTTCTCATCACATTTCCTCCATATAATTTTATAGTCGAACTATACCATATTAATTGGAATTGTGTACAGAAAAAAAACAATCAGACAATTGAACAAATATTACGGATAATTCCGGAAGATAAAAAAGTTAATAACCGGTATATTACTTTTATAAAACTAAAACAGAAGGAATTAAAATGGAAGAAAAAAGAGTTGTTCTGACTGGCATGGGCACAGTAAACCCCCTTGGTATGAATGTATCTGATACATGGGCTAAGGTACTTGCCGGAGAATCAGGTATTGGACCAATTACGCACTTTGATCCATCAAATCTGGCAACTAAAATTGCCGGTGAAATTAAAGATTTTGATTATAAGCAGTACTATACAGAAAATCAGTTGAAATCTGCAAAAAGGGCAGACCTGTTTGTACATTATGCTGTTGCAGGTATGAAAGAAGCTGTTGAATCATCCGGACTGGATATTAAAAAGAATCCGGACAGAATCGGAATCGCAATGGGAAGTGGAATTGGAGGTTTGAAAGTACAGGCTGATAATGCTGTTGCTCTTTCCACTAAAGGTCCCCGAAGAGTTAGTCCCTTCTATATCCCTATGTCAATTGGGAATATAGCTGCGGGTTACATAAGTATGCTATACGGATTTCGCGGTCCCAATTTGAGTACCCAGACTGCATGTGCGACTTCCAATCATGCTATTGCTATTGCAATGATGCTGATTAAATCAGGAATGGCTGATGTTATGTTTGCAGGAGGTTCAGAAGGAACTGTTGTAGAACTGGCAGTTGCCGGTTTTTCTAATATGCGTGCAATATCCAGTAGAAATGACGATCCTAAAACAGCTTCAAGACCTTTCGACAAAGATAGAGATGGTTTTGTTATGAGCGAAGGTTCAAGTGTACTTGTACTTGAGGACTATGATCATGCAAAGGCAAGAGGTGCAAATATAATTTGTGAAATTGCTTCTGCAGGTATGTCAGGAGATGCGTATGACTTTGTTGCTCCGGACCCTGAAGGAGGTGGGGCACTTCTTTCTATGGAAATGGCTCTCAGTCAGGCCGGTATTTCAAGCGAAGAGATAGACTATATAAATACACATGGAACATCCACTCCTGTTGGAGATATAGCGGAAAGCAAAGCTGTTTATAAGCTCCTTAAAGGTAAACAGGATAATATATGTGTAGGTTCCACTAAATCAATGCATGGACATCTTCTGGGTGCAACAGCTGGACTGGAAGCAATAATATGTGCAATGGCAATTAAGGAAGGTAAAATTCCGGCAAATATCAACATTGAAAACCTGGATCCTGAAATTCCTCTTACCTGCATTAACACAGAAATTGTAGAGAAAGAAGTCAGGGTTGTTATGTCGAACTCGTTCGGGTTTGGCGGACATAATTCAACATTAATTTTGAAGAAGATTTATTAAACAATAAACATGTAGGTACGGCCACAAGGGTTTGTATACAAACCCTTGTGGCCGTACCTACGAAATCATTTTATTCTGAAACCTGGGAACGGCGTTTGGAACTGACAAAACGTGCAAAATCATTAATATTTTGTACAATTATCTTATCCGGAAATATTTCCAGACGTCGCTGACCGGCAAAATGGCCAAGAATACGCTTACTCTCACTGGGAGATATACCTGCCCAGTGGGCAATATCTTCAACTGTAGTCATAAAAGTCCGTTCGTTTACACTGTTATCACTGACTGGTTGTGTTTCTGAAAGCATAAGAAATACGTCGGCAATCTTAGCCTGAGGGTCATCCAAAGTCAAAATTAAAAATCTGCGTTTTTGATCATATATACGCTTTGTAAACAGTTTTAGCAGCTTTAGAGCTATCTGGGGAGTTCCTTTCATAAGAATCTCAAAATTCTCACGGTTAAATTCCAGTGCTTTAACAGTATCCAAAGCCACAGCAGATGCAGATCGGGGTGCTTCTTCAAGAATTGCCATTTCTCCAAAAAGCTCCCCCGGCTGAAGTATATCAATGATTTTTTCCAGATCATCAATAATCTTAACAATTTGAACACGCCCGGATTGAATAAGATAAAAATTATCTCCCGGTTCATGCTCACAAAATATTATATCACCTGCCTGAAAATTAACTGCAAATCTGTTAAACATAGAAAGATCAAGAGCCATAATTATTTATCCCCCTAATCCTTTAAGGGCTTTCTTAGCCTTACGCATAATGGGGGCTTCATCTCTTGCCATTGAAATAATCTTTTTCAGAAAACCTGCCGCCTTTTCTTTATTTCCAGTTCCTTCATAACTTTTACCTACATAGTAAAGGGCATCAATAATATCAGGATGCTTTGGGTATTTCTGTATAAGTGAAGTAAAATGCTTAATACATACATCATATTTTTGAAGATTATAATAACAACGGCCAATTTCATATCTGGCTTTAGCCTCATATTCTCCATCAGCACCATCTTCAATTATCTTCTTAAATTCAGAAAGGGCTTCTTTAAATTTTTCCTGACTGAACAAACTTACAGCATTGTAATAGGATTTTGCCACATCAGACAGATCACTTCCCGGTTCACGGGAACTGCTTGCTGGCGGAGTACTGAAAGAAGGTGTAGCACCACTCTCAGCTGCATCGAGGAGTTTCGATGCCTCAGCAGAATGCTTGCCTGAAGGATAATAGGTTAAATAACGTCTTAAAGCATAAACAGCTTGTTTCTGCTTACTGACTTTTAAATAATACTCACCAATATTGAACAAACCTGTTTCAGGGTCCACTACATCATTTCCGCTCTTTAACAGATTTCTTACCTGTTTGTGGATTCTCCGAAGCTGATTTGAGAAAACCTTTAGCATTTTTATCATTATACGTGTATTCTGCAATACAATTTGTTCAAATTCTGCAACTGAAAAGGCTATCATTGAAGAATCCTGAAGAACTACGGCCGTTTCCTCTCTTGGATACTTTCCCATAGCTGACTTAACACCAAAAAACTCACCGGTTTTTATTAAATCATGCATCTCCTGACCGGTTTCAATATCATTATAATTTAAACTGACACGTCCATTGTTAAGTATATATATTTTTTCATTAATATCACCCTTAAAATATACAATGGAAATTGTCTTATAATTGGCGGCCTTAGGCATGGTATCTCCTGTTTGCTTACCTCAAATTGTACTTTCCACAATTTTTTATGTCAACAACTATCTTCTTTTTATTTATCGACAGGGTTTACTATGCTCATCATTCTTTTTTTGGATGTTCCATGTTATACATACACCTTTTCTGAAATTTTTAAGTACAGACGCAAAATCTTGCGTCTCTACATTACATCTTTACTATCTCATACCCTTTGAATATTATGATCCTATGATAGATCTACACACACACTCTCACTTTTCTGATGGCACTCTTTCTCCATCAGAATTAATCGAAAAGGCCGAAAACCTATCCTTGAAGGCTATTGCTATTACAGATCATGATACAACAGGAGGCCTCGCAGAGGGGCTGAAAGCTGCAGAAAACAAAAATGTTAGATTTATTCCAGGGATTGAGTTATCAGTTACCCACAAACCGGGAGAACTCCATATTCTGGGATTGGGTCTTAAAAACTGGGATAATGCTCCTATTCTCCAGGAAATTAATAAAAAACGCAAAGTTAGAAATACTAAAATTATCGAACTTATGAATGTTCAGGGTCTTAACATCAGATATGATGATTTAAACCTGCTTACAAAAGGGACTATTGGACGTCCCCATTTTGCTTCCTGGCTGGTTTCTAATGGTCATGCCAACAGCATGAATGATGCTTTTACCAAATATCTTACATGGGGAAAACCTTTATATATTCCACGGGAAACTATATCTCTTGAGTCAGCAATTGATTTTATCCATAACTGCGGAGCATATGCTGTAGTTGCACATCCTCTTAACATTCCTGTAAATTTCAACGCTCTTTTAGAGAAACTTGATAACTGGATTGCATCAGGCATTGATGGTATCGAAGCAGTTCATTCAGGTACAAAAAGAAATATGACAAAAAGATTATTAGAATACGGAAAAGAAAAAGGATGCATGATTACAGCAGGTTCTGACTTCCATGGGAAAAATAAACCACATATTAAGTTAGGCCAAACCAAAAATTTTGGCAAAATTTCCAATGAATATCTTCCGGAAGAACTTCTCCAGGGAATATACTATTAGCCCTCAACCTGGTATCTCTAAATTGGTATTGTAGGAACCTCTTCTATCCTTTATTATCTATACAAGGCTGTATCATAATTCCAACAGGGAGGTGTAATGCTTGGCAAACTTGGCCGGTGGATGATTAATCATATAAAAGCTCTGCTTTATGGGTTGGGATTTTTCTTTCAGATTATGAAAGCCACAATTGGATTTGCCCGAAAGGGTCAGGTGGGAAAGAGAGTTCTAACCATGCAGATTCTTTTCACCGGTGTACAGGCCTTAACTAATATTTCCCTTATTGCCATTGCTCTTGGAGCTGTTATTATAATTCAGGGAGTAGGAATACTACCGCAGTTTGGACAGGGAGATCTAATATACCCTATTCTAATTACAATAATTACCAGAGAACTTGGCCCTATGCTCTGTGCATTTATTATTATAGCAAGATCCGGTACAGCTATTGCAACTGAAATAGGAAGCAATGTTGTAAACCATGAAATAGAAGCTTATATTGCTACGGGCATTGATCCTATAAGCTACCTTGCAGTTCCAAGATTTATAGGTGTTACTATCTCTTTACTACTCCTTAACCTGTATTTTAATTTTTTTGGACTTATAGGATCATATTTCATCACCCAGTTTATTCATCCGATACAGGCAGCTGAATATTTTCGTAAAATCCTTTTCAATCTGCATCCTGAAGATATTGTTTCGTCTATAATAAAAAGTCTCGTTTTTGGAATAATTATTTCTGTTGTATCCATCTATTACGGTTTTAAAGTTGAACAATCTTCAACAGAAATTCCTCAAATGACCATTAAGGCAGTAGGAATGTCTTTTGTACTATGCATGCTTGCAGATGCATTTATTGTACTTATTTATTATACCTTATATTGAGGCGCTTTTATGTATGACATTTATCTTAAAGATATTACTCTGATAAAAAATGAACGAAAAATTCTTGCTGATATAGAGACACACTTCCCTGAGGGTAAGACAACAGTAGTAATAGGTCCATCAGGCTGCGGGAAAAGCACACTTTTAAAAGTTGCTGCTGCTTTAATACCAGTTGATCATGGTAATATATTTGTTAATGATAAAAATCTAAGAAAAATGAACACTTCAGGACTCCTTGATTTTAGAAAAAACAGCAGTTTTGTATTTCAGGATGCTGCTCTCTGGGCTAACCAGTCTGTTTACCAAAATATGAGCCTGCCTTTAAGACTTCACTTTCCTGAGATGGATAAAGATACCCATGATAATAAAATCATGGAGATGCTGGATTTAGTGGGTTACACCGACAGCATCCATCTTCGACCCGCAGCACTTTCCAATGGTGAACGAAAGATGGTCAGCCTTGCACGGGCTCTTATTACCTCACCAGGGTTAATATACATGGACAATCCTCTTGTACTTGTAGATCCCTCTGTAGCAAAAAAAATGAGAAAACTAATTCTGGATCTTCATAATACAGAAGCTACAATTATTGCAAATTTTTCTTCCCCGGAGCTTATTAAGCAGATGGCTGATTATATGATTGTTATAAAGGATGGGAAACTTGTTGAAGCAGGAACTGCAGAATCTGTACAAAACAGCACAAACCCTGTTACTTCAGCAATTATTAACTCTCTTCTTAACCAGAATCAGGATTATATTTGACATTACCCGCCTAATTGAAATAGAATTGGAATACGATGAAATTTCAAATACGTTTTGCAGATCAAATTGTTGGGCTCTTTATTATTTTGGCAGTAATGAGTGTTGTTTTCATTTTAATAATGATGGGAATTAATCAACGGTGGTTTGCAAAAGACTATAAATATACAAGCAGTTTTAAAACAGGAAACGGGCTTAGTGTTGGTATGCCGATTAAACTTAAAGGATTTCAAATTGGATCTGTAGATAAGATCAACCTGCTTGAAGATAACACTGTAGAAATTAACTTTCATATTTTTGATACTTACATTGAAAAAGTAAGAAAAAATTCAGTTCTGGAACTTTCAGTAAGTCCGATAGGTATTGGCGGGAGTGGAATGCTTTTTTACCCCGGGAAAGCTACTGATATCATACCTGAACTCAGCTTCATACCATCTACTGATTTTGAAGAAGGGAAGGAACTGATTGCAAAAGAACTTGTAAATATTCCTCCAGGGGATGATACTATTCTTAATATCATCAATGATATCAGTCCACTGCTTAGATCTGTAGATTCTACCCTGGAGTCCCTTGATGAACTGCTTATTTCTGCTAATGCAACCATTGAAGGGGACATGGAGGGTCCTGTCGGTGATATCATAGAAGAAGTTGCAGTTATGGTTACAATGCTCAACAATGCACTCAGTACTGCCATGATAGCAGCAAATGAGATCCTTACAAATACCTCAGGAATCACTTCTAACCTGGAAATAACAACTGCAGGATTGACCGACACAAAAGGTCTGGTTACTCATCTGCTTGATCCAAAGGGTTCAATAGCAACTTTACTTGATGATGATGATGAATTGTACAAAGAGCTATTCTCTATTGTTGCAGAAATTGCTAAAACCACCGAAGAACTTTCGGCATTCGTAAAATATATTAACAATACACAACCACAGATATCTGAACTGCTTGAAGGCAGTCGTGAAGCCCTTGTAAAGGGCAAAGATGTTCTTGAAGGACTTTCAAATAATCCACTTCTTAGAGGCGGCATTACAGGTGTTACGGAACAACCTACCACCTTTATGAGCTATGGAGAAGAAGAATTTTAATGAAAAAATTGATTACTACGTTTATGCTTCTGAGTATTATTTTCATATCCTGTTCCTCAATAAAGGGAGTAGACCCTGAGATTTCAAATGAAAAGCGCAATCGTGCTGCAGAGTATGCACAACTTGGTACAAAATTTTTTTCAGATTCTGATTTTGAAAAAGCACTTGATTTCTTTTTTCTATCCCTGAAGCAGAATATTTCCATTGATAATGATGAAGGGATTATTGAATCCTATAATTCAATTGGTAAAACCTATTTTGCCGCGGGAGAGATAAAAACAGCTGGAATTTACTTTAAGAAAGCAAATAAATCAGCTGATTTTCTTGGTGACCCTGTTTTGAAAGCAAAGAGCCTAAATAATCTTGGCGAACTTCTTTTAGCAGAAAAAAAGTATGAAGAAGCCATGGGAATTTTTACAGAAGCTCTTGAAATAATAGAAAATCCTGGAAAAACTGAAGCAGCAGCTATTATTCTGCACAATATGGGTATAGTGTATAAACGAAATGAAGATTTTGAGAATGCCGAAATCAGAATAAATGAGGCTCTTTCCATTAACAAACGGTTTAAGAATTCTAAAGAAATGGCTTCAAACAATTATATACTCTCTTCAATCTATTCAAAACGGAAGGATTATCCTGCTGCACTTTTATATATAACAGAAGCCCTGAATCTTGATAAAAAAATAGAAAACAGCCGTGGAATTGCAAAAGATATGTATGCACGGGGAATTATATACCAGCATATGAAGTCCTTTGAAGAAGCATACATCTATTTTCAAAAAAGTGTTCTTATCTATGAAACACTCTCCCTTTCTGACGAAGTAATAAAAACACTGGTAAAACTCGAAGAAACAGCTTTAAGTCTTTCGCTGGATGATGATGCAGAAAACTGGAAAACCACCAGAGAAAATTTGGAAAATAATAAATGAATATTGGAAACCTATTAAAAGGATTTTTATTAATCCTGAAAAATTATCAGAGATTATTAAAAAACTTACTATATTTTCTTATCTACACACTCCTCATAACAGGCTCGAGTCTGGTTATTACCCTGCCCCTCTGGTATGCCGCTACGAAACACAGCAAAGCTTACACAATAATAGTTATCCTGCTATTAGCAGCATCTACCGGACTATTACTTATTAGACAACTAAAACAGTGGATTATCAATAAGCAGAAATCGGGCATGAATCTTCATCAAATAATTCTTATACCTATAAAGAAAATTTCAGTTTTTACTTTCTTCATTATTTGGCTTTATGGGATAATTTTTATGTATTCCAGAAAATTAGTTTTTGTAGCTGTACCATTTACGGTTGTCTATATACTTGTTCTTGGCTACTATGTTTTTATATACAGAAAAATGAATGTCAAAAATTATATTTAGCTTTCTACTCATTTTAACTGCATTGCCTTCTTATGGTTTTAACAGTGAATTTTATCCACTAATTGAAAAACTTGACCAATCTGATATTCTTTTCACCCAGATAAATGACGATATAAGCAGTTTTTACCGAAATATAGAACAAAAGAAGGAACTAAATCCACTTCAGATTTACAGATATATAATTACGGCAGAAACAACTATTTTTGCCCTGGCAGCAAGATTTAACCTTCCTTATGAGACAATTACTACTCTGAACCGGATAAGTCAACCTCATATATTATCTTTGGGTACAGAATTACTTATATCAAATACTCCGGGTATCTTTATTCCAAAATATCCTGAATCAGATATTGAATATATGATTAGTTCCTGGAGAAATCCTGAGAATGCTGTCAAACTGGCCATAAAACCTGACTGTAAAAATGATATTGAAACAATTTTCTTTTTTCTACCTGGAGAAAAATTTCACAAAGTAGAAAGATCGTTCTTTCTTGGGATAATGTTTCGATTTCCCCTGCCTGTTGGAAGTATATCTTCCGGATTCGGAAACAGGGTGGATCCATTCAAAGGAACGAATGAGTTTCATAATGGTATAGATATTGCAGCACCTGAAGGCACGGTAATTATGGCAGCACGGGGGGGAATTATAAAAACTGTTGATTACAATGAAATATGCGGTAATTTCATTAGGATTTCGCATGAAAGTAACTATGAAACAGTATATTGCCACCTAAAAAAAATATTTGTCCAGTTGAATCAGCAGGTACAATCGGGTATGATTATAGGAGAGGTAGGTTCTACAGGAAGGTCTACAGGGCCTCATCTTCATTTTGAGATAAGGAGTATGGGGAATCCAAAGGATCCCTGCTTTCTAATTCCAGGGAAAAGGTGATGAAAAAGAGATTTCTTACAGTTATTTTTCTATTTTTTTATAGTTTGTCTGCTTTTCCAGATAACATCAGAGGAGAAGTTGGTAGTTTAATCACCATTACAACAGAGAATTGTGTAACAAATTTTAAATTATATAATCTGACTGCAATATCCGTAATAGACAACCCGTTTATAGAAGGACTTGAATTAACACTTACAATCCCTGAAGAATTGTTAAAGTACAGAGACAGTTTTATGATAGATATCTATTATGGGCTTGATAATGCCCCCAATAAAACACTTAAGGCTTATAAGGGTATCAGACTCCTTTCCACTACTATTCCTGTATCAAGAAAAATGTTTATTTCTATTCCCCTCAGTGAAATCTCAAATCAGGACACCATACCAGGCTCAATTATATGCTCTGCAGTAGAAATATCCGAACTGCCCCTATTACTATCCATTACACCTGTTATGAAAGGGATTCCATCGACTGTCCTGACCAGCGTTTTTAAACTTGAGATTCTTCCGGTAATGAGTAATAAGGGAATACTTAATCTTGATATCAGCAGCCCATCTCCAAACGATAAATATACAATTCTTCTGGATGAAAAAAAAATTAGCAATAAAACTGATTATATACTGGCAGCAGGTATTCATCAAATAAGAGTTGAATCTGATAATTTTAAAAAAATATCCCGGTCTTTCGTAATTGAAAAAGGGGAAACAAGCAAAATTAATCTGGTACTTGAATCACTTCTTCCCATGGTAGTATTTGAAGCACCTCTTGGTGCTGAAATTTTTCTTGACGGGGAAAAACTAAAATATATATCAGGAAATGGGATACATGTTAAACCTGGTGATCATGTAGTAAGAATAGAGCTTAGTGACTACTTTTTGAGCAGGAAATTTACTGTAGCTGCTGATAAAAACTACAAAGTATCAATTTTCCTTGATATTTTATTTGAGGATAATTAACTTATGCCATATATAAGCCGATAATAAAGTTGTCGGACTGGTAATGTAGTTCCCCTCCCAGTTTACTATATTTCAATCCGGCACTTGTGAATAAGGCCGATTCCCTAAAAAGGATCGGCCTTCTTCTTGACACAAACTCCTCTAATAAATAATGTATGCCTATGCTTCGAACTGGAAAAAGAAGAATCCTTGCAGGTATTCTAATAGGCTTAACCTTTTTGTCTTCCATAGTAGTGGGTCTTGGTATCGGTTTCTTCCTTTCCGGAAGTCACAATATAGATGTAAGAGGCGATCTTAGCTCTTACACACCGGCACTCCCTACTCAAATACTGGATAGACATGGAGAACTTATAACTGAAATATTCTCTGATGAAAAAAGAGATATTGTCCCCATAGATGAACTTCCTAAAAATTTACTTTATGCCCTGATAAGCAGGGAAGACAGTACTTTCTATACTCATAAAGGGATTGATTTGGTACGAGTTGCCGGAGCAGCCTTTAATATTATTACAGGACGATATTTTTCAGGCGCCAGTACTCTTACGATGCAGGTCGCGGGATGGCATTACGCAGATCGGACAGTTATAAAAGTTAAACGAAAGCTGAAAGAGATCTGGTATGCATTTCAATTTGAAAGAGACCTTTCCAAGAATGAAATTCTTGAAATATATATGAACCAAATGTATTTTGGGCATAATGCATATGGTGTTGAATCGGCTTCCCAGTTTTATTTCGGTCACAGTGCAAGAGAGATAACTATAGCAGAATCTGCAATTCTGGTTGTACAGCTTGCCAGCCCTGCCCTCTATTCCCCCATTAATCATCCTGAAAGAGCAAGATCCAGACAGATAGATGTTCTTACTCAGATGGTAAATCTCGGATATGTTACGCAAAACGAAGCCGACCTCTCCTTCCGGGAATATTGGGACAGTTATAATTACACAAGATCCAATATATCAAGCGCTTACTTCGATAATGACAGTAAAGCTCCATATTTCAGTGAATATGTAAGAATTAATCTGAATGATATGCTCTATGGTGCAGTTGATATTAATAAAGACGGGTATGTAGTTAATACCACCCTTGATCTTGGCTACCAGGTAATTGCCGATAAAATAATGGATAAAGCTTTTCACAGTATAAATGAGCGATATAAAACAAAATCGGATTCCAGACTTGCAATAGTAGATGAAACCTATGTTCCAATAGTAGATATGCTAAGCCTTCTTTTTAACCTTGAAGATATCCAGGTTGCAGGCTCAAAACAAAAAAAAGCGGCAAGAAATGAATTTTATAAGACAATAAGCCCTACTCTGGAAGTAATGTCACTTATTTTTGGAATGGGTGATGTTAAAGATCTAACCCAGTACGCAGCTGTAAAAGATCAGCTGTCAGCAAAAAAGACAACAGTTGAAGGTGCTCTTATTACCATTGATGACCATAGCGGCCATATTTTAAGTATGGTTGGAGGCAGTGATTTTGAGACAAAAAAATATAATAGAGCTGTAGATGCCCAGGTCCAGCCGGGTTCAAGTTTTAAACCGCTTTACTATTCAGCTGCCATTGGCTCCGGCAAGTTTACAACTGCTACAAGACTTTATGATGGTCCTATAATTTTTTACGATGATGCAGGCACTAAATATACTCCTACGAATTATTTAGGAAGCTGGCAGGGTTCTGTACTTTTACGTTATGCTCTTGCACACTCAATGAATGTTCCTTCCCTTCAGGTTCTGGATGGTTTGGGTTTTGAAGCTGCAATCGAAAGAGCTTCAAGACTACTTGGTATGGAAGATCAGTCTGAAAACAGAACTCTTTTCCCAAGAAGTTTTCCACTGGGTCTTGGGATAACCTCTGTAGCACCAATTAATATGGCCAGGGCTTTCGCCACCTTTCCTAATCAGGGGAAAGCCGTCGTACCAATTGCAATTACTTCTGTACTGGACAGAAACGGCAATATAGTCCTTGAACCTGAAAAAGAGAGGCTGAGAGAACAACAAAGCAACAGAAGTAAAGACAGAGAGATCATGACTCCTCAAAATGCTTATATTATGGTATCCATACTTCAAAGCACTGTTGAATACGGTACGTTAAAATGGCGAAGAATAAATATTGGAGGATTTGACGGAATGCCAATGGCCGGAAAAACAGGAACAACCCAAAACTGGGGTGACGCGTGGACAGTTGGATTCTCACCCTACTATACTACTGCTATCTGGTTTGGCTTTGACACGCCCGGGAACTCTCTTGGAAGAGAGCTTACGGGAGCAACAGCTGCCGGCCCTGTATGGGCGGAATATATGAAAACAATTCATGCAGGTCTTGAAAGAATAGAATTCCAAAAACCGGAAACCGGGCTTGTTGAGATGAAAGTTTGTTCAGTCTCCGGTCTGCTGCCTACAAGCGAATGCGATGAAGGATTAACAGATGAGATATTTATATTAGGTACTGAGCCAAAAAAATTCTGTGACATACATACATTCAAACATCAAAGAGATGATGATCTTATAAAGGGGCTTCAGGATATTCTTCTTATTGAAGACTTCGGAGTAGATACATTCGACCTGGATAATCTTTCATCTGATCTTTTTACCAGCGATTTACCTGATTCCAACTTTCCACCTGGTGACGAAGGACCAGAGATCAATCCTCTACTGGACTAAAAGGGATGATAAAAAAAGGACAGGATATTATACAAAGATAGAATAAAGTTCTTTTTTATCATCATATAGGAGACAAAATGCTTGTTCGAATAGGTGAAATTCAAATAAAAAAACGAATCAGAAAAGATTTGGGGAACCTTAACGAACTTGCAGAAAGTATGAATATCCATGGACTTATGAATCCCATTGTTATAACCAGGGACCACATGCTCATAGCGGGACAGCGAAGGCTTGCATCAGCAAAGAAGTTAGGATGGGAAAAAATCGAAGCTACTATAGTTGATGCACCAACAAAAATTGATAAACTTGAAATGGAAATTGAAGAAAATATTCATCGGAAAGATTTTACAGCTAATGAAATCGTTGATGCTTATTCAAAACTTGAACAATTAAAAAATCCAGGTTTTTTTCAAAAATTACTTCAGCGTATCTGTAAATTCTTTAATAAAATTTTCCGCCGTTAATAGACGCGGTAACTCGCGTCTCTACGGCGGGTCCCCATTATTTATTATTCATTTATTTTCAATGTATCAGAATTTAGCGCTACAACTCTACCATTATCTAACTGCACATACAGAATACCGTCATTCAACTGCAAAGGTGTATATGCCAGAATCTCGTGTTCTGAGCGTACCTGTAATTCCAGATTCTTATTAAACTTCCCTACATACCATTTCCCGTTTTCCCGTACAACTGCAAAGATGCTGTTTCCAGTAAGAAGAATATCTGTGTCACTGAATACATCAGTATTACCCTGCATTTTAACTTCGAGAGTCTCTGAATCGAGAAACATAAGTCGTACTGCCTGTGGTTCCCTGTCAATCCCGGAAACAATAAGTATATCTTTACCAGACAGGTAGTATCGCCTTCCTCTTACAGTATTTATGGATGACCTTCTATCTATTTCACCAGTTAGTGTATTTATTAAAGCCAATCTTCCCATTAAATCAGAATCGCTACCATCAATAATTAAAAAGGGTATAGTTTTAATACCTGCAGTTGTATCTGCAAAACTTTCTTTTTTCTCATCAATCAGCTTCTTTTCATCCTCAGCTATCTGCTCCCGTTCTTTCAATACTGCTTCCTGACGTGTCTGTTGATCTTCTTCCCGCTCTTTTATCTCTTCCTCTTTTTCTTTAAGATCAGTCTCTTTTACAGTAATATCTTCTTCTCTTTCCTTAATTTCAGAATCAGTAAGACTTTCCTTATCCTTTTCAAGCTGGTCTTTTTTAATTTTCAGATCACGGGATTCTTCCTTAAGTTCTTCTTTCTGGTCCTCTATCTGGTCCTGTTCCTTTTCAATTTCCCTTTCTTTGAGTTCAACTATATCTTTTCGGGGCTCTATACCTTTATCATCTTTGGTCCGCAGATCTTCTATTACATCTTCATTACTAATTGTATCTGTATCGATTTTTAATTCACCTGATACTGATAAAGGTACTATGAGCTCCGTAGCTCCGGGCCATTCAAGATATCTGGTAGATATACCTGCCTTATCCTCATCCAGGTTGTTTATAACAATTTTATTGTACATTGATATGAAATACTGGAAATCACCCCTATATACAGCATTATAATAGGTTGCAAATTCGGCAATAATATCAGCATCCTCTCTGGAATATGAGTAAGATGCCTGAAGGTATCCTGAAAGAATTCGCCGTATATTATTAATATGATCAACAACAGCATCTTTTTCAATAATAAGGATGTCAGCATTAAACAGCCCCTGCCCCTCTTTTTCAACAGCATGTATTATACTGTAGCGGCCATAATAGCTGTTTCTACTCTCGCCCCCCTTAATTTGATTTCCAAGATAAATACCTATACCTCTTATTTCATCTGCTGTTTCGAACTTGGCATGAGGACCTTCATAATTAACAAACTCAACCGATTCCCTTTGTACCTTAAAAAGTTCCTCTTTCACAACAAATTGAGAGAACAAAGAAATGGAAACCAACATTAAAATCAGTAAAACAGCTATCTTTTTCATCTTCTTCCTTCCTTAGGTTGCATAGGCGAGCAGCAAACTTGTTTGCGACCAGCCTTAGGTTGCTGAGATCGTTCCTCATCGCTTCGCTCTTCCGGTACGACTCATTGGCGACCAGCCTTATAGAAATTATAGAACTCTTTACCAAATAAAACATCTACTTTTTTGATTTTATTAGGGCTTAACAGCCTGAATTGTATCCAATGCCAGCTCTTTTACTGACTTTGAACTGGATCTTATAAAAATATTTGTTATTACAGTAAGCAGACTCTTGTTTATATAGCCGTTATAATTGTTCATTTTTTGAACAGTCATAAGTATCTGACTGAAAGACCTTGAGTTTAAACTGGTTGGATTTTCCCCGTAATAACTGCTCAGTGCCGTTGTTGTAATATTATCAATATTACTTTGAAGATATCCAAGAGATTTTATAATTGAGCTTAAAACAAAGTCATCCCATTCGTAAACAAGAAGATCCGCCATAAACTTAATTGTATCAAAATTTCCGGAAATTCCAATTATTTCAATAGCACGGCTTCGTATTACAGGGAAATTATTAACAAGCAGACCATCTTCGTAAACAGGCCTCTTAACGCCTTCAGATGCAACAAATTCAAGAATACCAGGTAGGTAGCCCTTCCCTTCGTCATAAGCTCGTATATACAACCTATTCTCTATTTCATCCAGTAATCCTGTAAGAATTTCCTCATTCCCACTATTAGCAAGTTCCATAAGATAGATATAATCAGGTTGTTTATATAATTTTTCTTTTTCAGGTTGTTTGTTCTCCAGTATTAAATTACCCCTGTTTTCCAGTCCTCCCCTAAAGGATGGCCATATATAATCAATATATTCACTGCTTACCAGATCTTTGAAACCATATCTGTATAACAGCCAGTCTTTGCTTCCAATATATATAGATCCATCAACCGAACCCAGTAATCTTCCTGAAGGGATACCACCCTTAAGCTCTCCCATTGGAGATCCGGTTAAATCAAGCCATGATATACTGCCATCCATACCAAGGCTTACTATACCATTGGAGAACACCGTTGTATCAATCTGTACACTTCTTTCGGTTTTATTCCAGATAACATTTCCTGAAGAATCAAGCATGGTAATACTGTTACCTGTTGTAGTTAAAATTCTATCTGAAGTTAGAACAACAACTGAATTAACAGAACCTGCAAGTAAGGTATTCCATATCCGTGTACCGGAAAAATCTATAGCCACAAGTGTGGAATTGTTTGTACCAGCGTAAATTCCATATTGTGACAGTGCAAGAGATTCTGCCTGCCCGGAAAGAAGAAAAACCCACTCCCTTCCACCATTTTTATTATATGAGTAGATACGTTCATTATTGAGAGCGATATATATATCTTTTCCAATAACAGGACTTATAACAGGTATAGAAGGCAGTTTTACCTCCCAGTGGATAAATCCTGTATGACTTACGGAGTACAGCCACCCCTTATCAGTAGCAATGTAGAGACTTCCATCAGGTGCTGAAGCAGGGTTTCCAAAAGGCCGCCCATTCAGCTTTATCTTCCATATCTGTTCCCCTTTTTGATTTACAGCAATAAAATAACCTCTTCTGCTGCCTGCATAGAGAGTACCATCATAACCAATAGTAAGGGTATCTGTCAGTCTGTCTTCAAGGTTTAACCGCCATTTCAGAGTATTGTCTTTCCGCAGTGCGTACATAAACCGGTCTTCAGAACAAAAATATATGGTGCCGTCAGACCCTTCAACAGGGGATGTTATTATCCTGCCTCCGGTTGTGTAACGCCATAGGATCTCAGGATTGTCTGCAGAGAAAATCCACATGGGAAGAAGTAAAGATGCAATACAAATACATATTGTTTTTTTTAGGTTCATGTATGTAAGACAGGTTATCATGTGTGTGGAAATAATAACAGATGTTGTAGAGACGCAATGCATTGCATCTTTACAACATCATACCATCTACAAAAGTTATATAGTAAGCCGGTTATGGTTATGATTCTTATACATTTCGTCTCTCATGGCTTTTACATCATCACTGTTAAGATAATCATCAAAACGCATATACTTATCAATAATACCCAGAGGAGTAAACTCAACAATTCTGTTCGCTACAGTATCAATAAACTGGTGGTCATGGCTTGTCATTAAAATAACCTCAGAAAAATCTATAAGCCCGTTATTCAGTGCGGTAATGGCTTCAAGGTCCAGATGGTTGGTTGGTTCATCAAAGATAAGAACATTGGAACCCTCCTGCATTATTTTAGCCATCATACACCTTACTTTTTCACCGCCCGACAATACTCCTGCACTTTTCAGGCCGTCTTCCCCTGAAAACAGCATTCGCCCAAGAAAACTCCGGATATAGGTTTCATCAGGTTCTGCCGAATACTGTCCCAGCCACTCTGTAAGATTATAATCGTTATCAAAATAACTGGAATTCTCTTTTGGATAGTAGGAATTTTTAATGGTAACACCCCACTCATAACTACCCTTATCAGGTTCAATTTCACCTGCAAGTATCTGAAAAAGAACTGTTTTCGCAAGGTGATCCGGTCCTACCAGCGCTATCTTATCACCCTTATTTATATGAAGCGAGAAATCTCTAATAACAACCTCACCATCAAACGAGTGGGTTATATTATTAATTTCAAGAATATTTTTTCCACATTCTCTTTCAGGCTTAAAGTTAATGTATGGGAATCGCCTTGAGCTTGGTTTTATATCATCAATGGTAAGTTTATCAATCAGCTTCTTACGGCTTGTTGCCTGTTTTGACTTAGATGCATTAGCACTGAATCGCTGAATAAAAGATCTAAGTTCTGCTACCTTATCCTCTCTCTTCTTTTTGTCATCCTTCCTCTGTCTATTTGCCAACTGACTTGACATATACCAGAAATCGTAGTTACCAACGAACAATTGTATTTTCCCATAATCAATATCTGCAACATGAGTACAGACCTTGTTCAGAAAGTGCCTGTCATGGGAGACAACAATTACAGTATTATTGAATTTATATAAAAACTCTTCCAGCCAGGTAATTGATTCAAGGTCAAGGTGGTTTGTAGGCTCATCCAGTAAAAGTATATCCGGATTCCCAAAAAGGGCCT